>JAISTO010000205.1 GCA_031272575.1 Treponema sp.
AGTTGGGCAAACATGAAAACTGCGTTGCGTGATTCTGCTCCCATGTGCTCATTGCTTGAAACAGCAATATATCAATACTGGCGTTAAGGTGTTATGCCTTCTTGGGTTGATTGACTATAATCAGCCCCCTGATCGCCTCAAAACACGTTCTTTTCCCCATCTTTCCCCTCCGCCACTGAGTATATCTCTCCCTTCGCTGCTGTGTCTATCCCTTAACTTGTTGACAGTGCACTCCCCTTCCTACCCCGCCTTCAGCAGTTCTTCCCGGGCGGAGAGTTTGAGGGCGTCGAAGAGTTCCGCAAGGTCCCCCTGCATGACCAGATCGAGTTTGTAAAGCGTGAGGTTGATGCGGTGGTCGGTGAGGCGGTTCTGCGGGAAGTTGTAGGTACGGATGCGCTCGGAGCGGTCGCCGGAGCCGACCTGGCTGCGCCGCGCCTCGGAGCGCTCGGCCGCGGCGCGGGCCTCCTCGGCCTCGTAGATGCGGGCGCGCAGTATGCGCATCGCCTTGGCGCGGTTCTTGATCTGGCTCTTTTCGTCCTGGCAATGCACGGTGAGCCCCGTGGGGAGGTGCGTTATGCGCACCGCGGAGTCGGTCGTGTTGACGCACTGGCCCCCGGGCCCGCCCGCCCGCATTACATCGATGCGGAGGTCTTCCGGCTTTATGTCGATTTCGGTCTCGTCCGCCTCGGGCAGCACCGCGACCGTCACCGCGGAGGTGTGGATACGGCCCTGGGCCTCGGTCTCCGGCACCCGCTGCACGCGGTGCACGCCGGACTCGTAGCGGAGGTTCTCGTACACGTTTTTGCCGGTTACCGAAAAGATGATCTCCTTGAAGCCCCCCAGTTCCGTTTCGTTGCTGCTCATGATCTCGAACTTCCAGCCCGCGCCCTCCGCGAAGCGCGCGTACATCCGGTAGAGGTCCGACGCGAAGAGCGCGGCCTCCTCGCCGCCCGTGCCCGCGCGTATCTCCATGATGATGTTTTTTTCGTCCAGGGGGTCGCGCGGGATAAGCAGGGTTTTGAGGGCCTCGTCGGCCGCGGCTATGCGCTCCTCCAGGCTGCGCGTTTCCTCGCGGGCAAGTTCCCGCATGGCGGCGTCTTTTTCATCCTGAAAGAGGGCCTGCGCCTCGGCCAACTGGGAGCGGAGGCCTTCGAGCGCGGCGGCGGCGGCGGCGATCTCGCTGAGTTGGGCGTACTCCCGCATCGTGTCGCGGTAGCGCTTCTGATCCCGCACCAGCGCGGGGTCTTCGACCACGCGCGTCAGTTCCGCGTGCCGCGCAAGCAGCGAGTCAAGGCGCTCGTTCATCGCGCTTCCCTCAACTGAGCGCCGTCTCGAGCGCCACTTCGATCATGCGGGTGAAGGTTTTTTCCCGCTCCGCGCTCGTGGTCTCTTCCGCGCTGACGAGGCTGTCCGAGACCGTCAAAAGGCAGAGCGCCTCGCGGCCGTATTTGGCGGCAAGCGTGTACAGTTCGGCGCTCTCCATTTCGAGCGCGAGCGCCCCCCAGCGCGCCCAGAGTTTCCATTCGTCAGGGTCTTCGTGATAGAACATATCGGTGGAAACGACCGGCCCCACAAACGGCGTCCAGCCCCGCGCGGCCGCGGCAGCGTAGGCCTTTTGGACGAGCGAAAAAGTCGCGGTCGGCGCAAAGGTGCGGCCCCCGAAACGGAGCGCGTTCGCGCCGGAATCGGTGCAGGATGACAGCGCGATGATGAGGTCGCGCACCTTGATCCGCTCCTGGATAGAGCCGGCCGTCCCCACCCGAATCGCCCGCTGCACCCCGTAATCCCGCAGCAGTTCATTCAGGTAGATTGAAATTGACGGTATGCCCATACCCGTCCCCTGCACGGACACCGGCACGCCCTTGTAGCGCCCGGTAAAGCCCAGCATATTCCGCACCCGCGTGTAACAGTGCGCGTCTTCCAAAAAGGTTTCCGCGATAAACTTTGCCCGCAGCGGATCCCCCGGCAGCAGCACCGCCTCCGCGATCTCTCCCGGCTCCGCCGCAATGTGTGTTGACATATACGCTCCTTATACAGTGCCAGCATACCGCGAAGCGGGGCAGGGAGTCAAGGGAGCCTGGGCTAAACCCAGGATAAACGCATAGAATTTGCCCGTCATTCCGCGGCTTGGAAACGGGACCGAGCAGCTTCGCTGCGTCAGTTCGTAGAACTGCGGTTCCCCTCTCCCCCGCGGAATCTGCCCCTAAAGGGGACGGAGTAAAACTCCGCGCTCTGGGGGGCAGTGGACGGCGCGCGTTCACCAATTAAAGACACGATTAGTAAAAAAAATCTGTGTTTATCTGTGTACATCTGTGG
Source organism: Treponema sp. (assembly GCA_031272575.1). Taxonomy (GTDB): domain Bacteria; phylum Spirochaetota; class Spirochaetia; order Treponematales; family Breznakiellaceae; genus JAISTO01. Next base: position 2,317 of record JAISTO010000205.1, read on the forward strand.
ATACATTTTTAATGTTAACTTTTTCAGAGTAGGCTCGAATTTAAATTCCTGAAGTAACCGAGAGGCATCGCGCCCCCTTGACTCTATTCCCCTAAGCCTATTATCATCCTGATTTAAGGAGAAAACATGGCAGAACATACTATCACTTACGCAAGTTTTGCGGAAATGCGCGAGTTTATGCGGCTCGCGTTCATTGCGGTGGGGGTGCCCGAGGCCGAGGCCGCGGTCTGCGCGGATGTGCTCATCGAATCGGACAAGCGCGGGATCGACTCGCATGGGGTGGGGCGCCTGAAGCCGATCTACCTCGACCGCATCAAAGAGGGCATACAGCAGGTCAACACGCGGTTTGAAATCGTGCGGGAGACCCCCACGACCGCGGTTATCGACGGGCACGACGGCATGGGGCACGTCATAGGCACGCGCTCTATGCAGATGGCGATCGACAAGGCCGCCGCCTGCGGCCTCGGTATGGTCGCGGTGCGGAACTCGACCCACTACGGGATCGCGGGCTACTACGCGCTCATGGCGGCAAAAAACGACATGATCGGCTTTACCGGCACGAACGCGCGGCCCTCGATAGCGCCTACCTTCGGCGTCGAGAATATGCTCGGCACGAACCCCCTTACCATCGGCTTCCCCACGGACGAGGACTTCCCCTTCGTGATCGACTGCGCGACGAGCATTACCCAGCGGGGCAAGATCGAGCACTATGCCCGTATCAACAAGACCATGCCCTCAGGCTGGGTCATTGACCAGAAGGGCAGGGCGGTTACGGACCCGCAGATCGCGCTTGCGGGCCTGGTGGACGGCACCTGCGCGCTCACACCGGTGGGCGGCATCGGCGAGGAACTCGCGGGCTACAAGGGCTACGGCTGGGCAACGGTGGTGGAGGTCCTCTCCGCCGCGCTGCAGGGGGGCTCGTTCCTGAAGACGCTCACCGGCATGGGGGCGGACGGGACGCTGAGGCCCTACCACCTGGGGCACTGGTTCCTCGCCATTAAAATCGAGGCCTTTACCGACCCGTCCGCGTTTAAGAAGACGGCCGGCGACATACTGCGGGAACTGCGCGCGTCAAAGAAGGCCGAGGGGCAGAGCCGCATCTACACGGCGGGCGAAAAGGAGTACCTCGCGTTCCTCGAGCGGAGCCGCACCGGCATCCCGCTGAACCCGGCCGTGCGCGCCTCGCTCGAAGCCGCGCGGAACGAATGGAAGGTGCCGCACAAGTTCTCGTGGGAGTAAGAGAAGGGGAAGTGACGAACCGCGCGGACGAGAGCGTGTTCACCCTGCTGCCTCGTTCGAAGTCCGCCGCATATCCTTTATTTCGATCTGCGGCGTCTCTTTCCCCTTGTAGCAGTTGCGCCCCACCTCGAAGATCACGTCCACCGCGCAGCCCTCGCCGAAGTCGCGAGGGACGCGCTCCGCGGCGCTCCAGAACACGGCCGGCCACTTGTGCCGCCCCGCGTCAAGTGTGCAGCGCAGGTGCTCCGCCCCCTTGCCGATAAAGGTAAGGTCGCGGAGGCGGAGGCCCCTGGCCAAAAAGAGCAGGGGCGGGTTGCCGGAGCCGTAGGGCTCGAAGCGGTCGACCACCTGGTACAGATCGGGCCCCAGGTAGTCGTGGGGCAGTTCCGCGTCAACGTTGAGGGGGGCGTCCTTTTTTTCCGTGTCAAACTCCATGCACTGAGTGGCCATCTTGAGGCGCTCGAGGAACGTGTCCCAGTGCCGCAGTTCCATGCTGAAGCCCGCCGCGTAGTCGTGCCCCCCCCAGTCGAGGAAGAGCTCCTCGTTCGGTTCGAGCAGGAAGCGGAGGTCGTAGCCCCCGGCGGAGCGGAGCGAGCCCGTGGCGATGCCCCCGCTGAAGGCCGCCGCGAGCGAGGGCGTCTTGAAACGCCCCACCAGTTTTGACGCGGTAATGCTCGTAACCCCGCGGATGATATCCTCGCCCCACACGACCGCGAGCCGGCGGTTGAACTCGTCGAAGTGCTCGGCGGCGCGGGGCTCCGCCCGCTCCCAGACCTCCTGCCCGAGGCGCTTGCTCTCCTCGCGCAGGCCCAGCAGCGCGGCCGCCAGGTCCTCCCGCTTGCGCGGATCCTCCTCCAGCAGGAGCGCCGCCGCCTTGTCCGCGCTCCCCATGCGGCCGGCCGAGTTGATCAGGGGGGCCACCTGCCAGGCGATCGTGTGCGAGTCGATGGGGGCGCCGGCAAGGTCCAGTTTGAAGAGCAGTTCGTAGAGCCCCTCGCGCGGCTTTTTTTGCATGGCCTTAAAACCCTGCCGCGCGATGATCCGGTTTTCGTTTACCAGCGGCATGATGTCCGCCACCGTGCCGATCGCCGCCAGTTGCAGGTCGCGGCCCTCATCTTCGGCGCTCAGTTTGGCCCGCCGCCGCGCAAAGGTTTCGAACAAATTGACAAACACGTCAATTTCGCCCGTTTCCCTGTCCGTGTACTTTGCCAGCGCCGACACCTGGGAGAGGCGGAGCAGGCTCTTCCCGGCCGCCGCGGGAATCTCCCTGGCGATCTCAGCCGCCATGTCGAGCATACTGATTTCGACCGCGTTGCCGAAGAGGGCCTTGAACGCCTTTTTTTGCAAATCCGCGTCCCAGCAGAGGATGTGCTGCCCCGTCAGGAAATCGACCAGACGCGTGTCGCTAATGCGCGCCATGCCCGGGCTGAGCGTCTCGCTCAGTTTCTTCACCACCGCGAGATTGCGCAGCTGCACCGCGTCGATGGTCCACCCGTCGTTCAGATGCCGGCAGTTGAGCAGGCAGATGCTCTGCCCGTACAGTTCGCTCTTCAGCGCGAAGCGGAGCGCGGAGACCAGTTTGTACGCGACCCCGCAGCCCGCGAGGTCCCGGAACGGGTATCCAGACCCCTCCAGTTTCGGGTTGACGATCGCGAGCGCCGCCGGCATCTCCTCCTGCGGGTTGTGGTGGTCAGTTATGATGACATCTACCCGCAGTTCCGCGGCCCGCAGCACCTCCGCCGTATTGGAAATGCCGCAATCCACCGTGATAATCAGGGTCCCGTCGGCCGCGGCAAAAGTCTCCACCGCCTCCATCGTGAGGCCGTAAGGCTCGTCCCCCACCGGCACCCGCCACGACACATCCAGCCCCAGGCCCCGCAGGAACCCCGTAAGGAGCGCCGTGCTCGTGACGCCATCCGTGTCGCGATCCCCAAACACGAGCACCTTCTCGCCCTCTTCTTTGGCCGCGAGAATACGCTCCACCGCATCCTCCATACCCGGTATCAAAAACGGGTTGTGGAGAAAACGCGGATCATCCTCCAAAAAATAGCAGACATCCGGCCCGCTGAGCACCCCCCGCCGCGCCAGGATGGACGCGGTCAAAGACCCGCACCCGAATTTCGCGGCCAGTTCTTTCACCTGCGCCGGATCAATGTCCTTTTTTTCCCATTTCATGCTGTTCTCCTTACGTCGATACGATCACCGGTTTTGCCGCGGGGGGCGCGTCGCCGATCGCGAAGGCGGCGGCGGCAACGGGGAGCGCGGCGGCGAGGCGCTCTCTCGTCTCGGCCCAGAGCGTCGCGAGCGGCTCCCCCTCGCGCGCCGGCGCGCCCCGCTTCGCGTGGAGGCGGAGCCCCGCCGCCGCGCTGACCGTATCCGACTGGACGGCCCTGCCTGCCCCGAGCAGGTGCGCGGCCCTGCCCACCAGGCCCGCATCCACCCGCATAACATAGCCCCCGCGCGGCGTGCATACCCGCGCCTCGAAGGGGGCGCGGAACCGCCCCCGCAGGGCGAGCAGTTTTTTCACGTCCCCGCCCTGGGCTTCCACGTTTTTCAAAAAAAGTTCGCGGGGGCGCCCCCCGGCCAGGGCCTCGCGGCAGAGCGCGATGCCCTCGTTCAGCGTTTTTGAGAGGCCCCCGAGCATGGCCATACGCGCCCCCAACTCCTCGTTCAGCGTGACCAGGTCCGCCGGCCCCTTCCCCTCGAGGCAGTCGAGGCACTCTTCCACCTCGAGGAAATTGCCCACCGCGTTCCCCAGGGGCTCGTCCATGTCGGACACGACGCAGCGGATGCGCAGCCCCAGGGCCTGCCCCACCGTCTCGAGTGAGGCGGCCAGGGCGCGGGCCTCGGGCAAGGTCCGCATAAAGGCCCCGGAAAAAGCCTTGACATCGCAGACGAGGGCCTGGGCCCCCTCCGCCGCCTTCTTCGAAAGGATACTCGCCGTGACCAGCGGTACCGATTCGACCGTCCCGGTGACATCGCGGAGCGCGTAGAGGAGGCGATCCGCGGGGCAGAGCGCCGCGCTCTGGCCCGCGATGGCAAAACCCACGTCCCGCACTATGCGGACAAACTCGTCCGTGGCCAGTTGGGTGCGATAGCCTGGCATGGCGTCGCACTTGTCCAGTGTGCCGCCCGTGATCCCCAGTGCGCGCCCTGCCAGCATGGGCACGCGCAGGCCCAGGCTCGCGGCCAGGGGGGCGAGCACCAGGCTCGTCTTGTCCCCCACCCCGCCGGTCGAGTGCTTGTCCACAAGCGGCGGGCCCTCCTCCCAGCGCAGCGTCTCCCCCGAGGCCAGCATCGCGCGGGTGAGCGCGCTCGTCTCCGCCATGCTCAGCCCTCGGAAGAAGACCGCCATGGCCCAGGCGCTCATCTGGCTTTCGGGTACCTCCCCCGCCGTATACCCCCCGATGAGCGAGGCGATCTCGCCCCCCGTCAGTTCGAGGCCATCCCGCTTCTTCACGATGAGGTCGACAACGCGTGTGTCCATGAGGGAATACTAGCATGGCGGCGCGGGGAAGTCAAGGGGGCGGGATAGGGAGTGGGGAGTGGGGAGTGGGGAGTAGGGAGTAGGGGGAGTGATGCCCCATCCCCCCCTCTGGGCTAAACTTGTCCCATAACTTAGATTAAGAATTTATCCACAGATTTACACAGATAGACACAGATAATCACCGATTTTCACCAAATTAAAGACACGATTAGTAA
>JAISTO010000209.1 GCA_031272575.1 Treponema sp.
GAACGCGTCCGCGCGCCAAGCCGCGCCTCCAGGCGGGCGATTTCACTCTCCGCGTCAACCCCGGCCTCGCGGAGCGCCTTCTTCAGCGCGTCAAATTTTTTTTCAATCTTGTGCATACCTTTCCCTTTTTTCTACAGAGGGGGGGGGCGATTACCATGCCGTTTCTACCGGCGGTCAATTTTTCGTCCGCCCCCCCTCGCTCCGAACGGCGCGGGAACCGTCCCCCGTCCACCCCCGCGCCGTTCTACGCTACCCCCCAGACGCTGCCCTGCTGTGCATTGCCAGGAGGCGCGCCAGCACCTGCCGCTGTTCCTTTCGCGGCACGATCAGATCGACGAAACCTTTTTCCAGTTGGAACTCGGCGCGCTGAAAGCCCTCCGGCAGAGTCGCGCGTATGGTGCCCTCGATGACGCGGGGGCCCGCGAAGCCCGCGAGCGCGCCGGGCTCCGCCAGGGTGATATCCCCCAGCATCGCGAAAGAGGCGGTCACCCCGCCGGTCGTGGGGTCGCAGAGCATGACGAAGAGGGGCGCGCCCGCCTTGTCCAGTTCGGCCGCGGCGCTCGCGGTTTTCGCCATCTGTAAGAGCGAGAAGATACCCTCCTGCATACGCGCGCCCCCCGATGTCGCGTAGATCAGCACCGGCAGGCGCTCCTCCGCGCCCCGCAGCATGGCGCGGGAAATTTTCTCGCCCACGACCGACCCCATCGAGCCCCCCATGAAGGTGAATGACATGAGGCAGAGCACGAGGGGCCGGCCCTCGATCGTGCAGGTGCCGGTGAGCACCGCATCCTTCATGCGGGCCTTCGTTTCCGCCTGTGACAGTTTTTCCTCGTAGCCCTCCAGGTCTATCGGGTTGAGGGAGCGCAGGTTCGCGGAGAACTCGCTGAACGAGCCCTCATCCGCAAGGTACGCGATCCGCTCCCGCGGCTCCATCCGGTAGTGATACCCGCAGGCCGGACAGGTCATCAAATGCGCCGCAATCACCGCGGCCTCTTCCCGCGCCCCGCACCTGGGGCAGGGGCTTGTGTTTGTTTCCATAGTTTCCTCCTTGGGGAGGAATAGGGAGTGGGGAATGGGGAGTGGGGAGTGGCTTGCGCTTGGCTCGTAAGTTGCGCGGACTGCCGTGAAACTGTCCGGTAGTCCACGCATCCTGCAAACGCCGCGCACCCTATTCCCTATTCCCTATTCCCTACTCCCTATCCCCCCTATTCCCTACTCCCTACTCCCTATCCCCCCTACTCACCACTTCCCACTTCCATAAAACTCCGTCCCGAAATGGCCGCCGCGGAAGACCTCATCTTTGATGATGGCCCGCTGCTCGGCCTGGTTCGTCTTTAGCCCCTCGATTACGAGTTCCGAGAGGGCGCGGTCCATGCGGTCGAGGGCGGAGAGGCGGTCGGCAGCCCACGCGATCACCTTGGCGGCGAGCGCGTCGTAGTAGGGGGGTACGGTACAGCCCGGGTACAAAAAGCTGTCGAAGCGGATGCCCGGGCCCCCCGGCACTTCGAGGCGCGTCACCTTGCCGGGGCTTGCCGCGTTGATGCGGCACTCGACGGCCCAGCCGCGCCGCTCGGCCCAGGCCGGCTCCGCCCCGCGGGGGGCGCAGTCCACCTCTATGCGGCCCTCGCAGCAGGCGAGTACCTGCTGGCGCACCAGATCGATGCCGGTCACCATTTCGGTGACCGGATGCTCCACCTGCAGGCGCGCGTTCACTTCCATAAAGTAGAATTCATCCCCCTGCACCAGAAACTCGACCGTGCCCGCACCCTGGTACTTGAGCGCCCTGAACAGGTTGACCGCGCCGCGGGCCATGTCTTCCCGCATCGCGGGGGAGAGGCCCGGGGAGGGGCTTTCCTCTATCAACTTCTGGTGCTGCTTCTGCACCGTGCAGTCCCGCTCCCCGAGCGCGGCCGCCCCGCCTTTGCCGTCCCCCAGCAACTGCAGTTCCACATGGCGGGGGTTTTCCACATAGCGCTCGATGAAGACGCGGCTGTCCCCGAAGGCCGCGCCCGCCTCCCGCTGGGCGAGCGCGATGCTCTCCGCGGCCTCCTCCGGCCCCCGCACTATGCGCATACCCTTGCCCCCGCCCCCCGCGGCGGCCTTCACGATGACGGGGTACCCGACCTCCCGCGCCGCGGCAAGGCAGGCCTCGCCGTCCCGCACAGCGTCTTCGGTGCCGGGGGTCACGGGGAGGCCCTGCCGCTTTGCCTCGCGGCGGGCCGCGATCTTGTCCCCGAGGAGCGCGAGGGTCTCGGGGCGCGGCCCTATGAACAGGATCCCCGCGTCCGCGGCGTCAGTCGCAAAGGCCGCGCTCTCGGACAGGAAGCCCACCCCCGGGTGGATAGCCTCGCAGCCGCTGCGGAGCGCCGCGGTGATAAGGCTCTCCCGCAGCAGGTAACTTTTTGCGGCCGGCGGGGGCCCTATGCAGATCGCGCGATCGGCCATGCGCGTAGGGAGGCTCTCCGCGTCCGCGGTCGAGTAGACCGCGACCGTCTCTATCCCCAACTCCCTGCACGCGCGGATAATCCGCACCGCGATCTCGCCGCGGTTCGCCACGAGGAGCCGCTTCAGCTTCAGCACTTTTTCACCCTGAAGAGCGTCTGGCCGTACTCGACCAGATCGCCGTTCCCGGCCTCCACGGACACGACCTCGCAGTCGTACTCCGCCTCGAGGTGATTCATCATCTTCATGGCTTCAAGGATGCAGAGCGTGTCCCCGGCCTTTACCCGCGAGCCCGCACTGACGAAGGGCGGCGCGTCCGGCGCGGGCGCGTTGTAGAACGCGGCGACCATGGGGCTGGGAATGGGTACGATGGCGCCTGATGCGTCGGGGGCGCTTGGGGAGCCTGGGACTTGGGACTTGGGACTTGGGACTTGAGTCCCGTCTGACGCGGAAACGGGGGCGCACTGCGCGGGGAGTGTCTGCATACCGCTGCCCTGTTCGCTCGTCACTATGCCCCTTTGTGACACCGCTTTTCGCAGGACGAGGCGGCTTGATTCGTCGCGGTAGTCCAATTCCGCAAGGGAACCGGCGTTGAACTTTTCTATCAAATTGAAAATGAAATCCGCGGTCATAGCGCCTCGTCAGCCTCCCTGTAGTCGACCCCCTCGACGCCGAAACCGTGGGCCTCCAGAAACGCCTGCCTGAAACCCGCGAGGTCCGTTTTTTCAAAAACGTTGTCGTCTGTGGCCGCCTCCATCAGCGCGAGGGTCTCCTTCTGCACATCCTCGCGCATTTCCCAGTCGTCGAGTCTGATACGTCCCTCCGCGTCAGTGGCAATGTTTGCGGCGTCGAGGGCGGCCTCCTTCGTGTAGAGCCGTTCGCGGTAGAGGCGCGCTATCTGCGCGGTGCAGTCCTCATGCAGGCGGCGCGCCTTCATCACCTTAAACAGGCAGGACACATAGAGCGGGATGATGGGGATCACCGCGCTTGCGCGGGTCACCACGGCCTTGTTCACCGAGACCCAGGCCCCGGCGATGCGGCCGCGGTAGGTTTCGTTGATGGCCGCGCAGGCGCGCTCGAGGTCCGCCTTCGCGCGCCCTATGGTACCGTCGCGGTAGATGCCCCACGAGAGCGCGGGCCCGATGTAGGTGTAGGCCAGCGCGCGCGTCGCCGGGGAGAGGAGGCCCCGCCGCGCGAGTTCCGCCATCCAGCGCTCCCAGTCCGCGCCGCCCATCACCTTCACCGTATCCGCGAGCTCCGCTTCCGTTGCGGGCTCTACCCCTGCGCGGCTTATGCGGCCCGTCATCATATCCACGGTGCGGCCCTCGAAGCGCGCGCCCGTGGGCTTGATCACCGAGCGGTAGAGGACGCCCGTCTCCGGGTCGCGGCGCACCGGGGACGCGAGCGAGTAGACGAAGAGGTCGACCACGGGCGGCACCCCCGCTTTCGCGGCGGCCTCTTGCAGCGCCTCGGCCGCGAGCGCCTTCGCCTCGTCCGAAAAAGCGTCCCCGTCCAGCGTGATCGCCGCGAGCCCCTCGGCAGCCGCGGCCGCGTCAAAGGCGCGGTTGTTGTAGCAGCCCGGCGTACCGCACTTCGTCCCGGACGGCGCTTTTTCGAACGAGAGACTCACGGTCGCGGCCCCGTACCCGAACGCCGCGCACACGCGGGACGCCAGCCCGTAGCCGGTCGAGCCCCCCACCACGAGCGCCAGGCGCGGCCCGCGGCCCCGCTCCTCCGGCGCGAAGGTTTTTTTCGCATACGCGATCTGCTGCCGCAACGCGGCCTCGCAGCCCCGCGGCTCGCAGTTGATGCAAATGTTGTTGCGTATCATCGGTTTTGTCATCATGCCTCCTTTTGAACCAAACACAGCCATTCGGCTTCGCAGGCGAGGGTGTCCCCCACGAAGGCCCTGCCCGCCTGCCGGATCATGCGCGGCGAGACCCGCAGGTTGCGCACCTCGGAACGCAGTTCCTCGCCCGGCCGCACCTGCCTGCGGAGCTTCACCTTGTCCACCGCCGCCAGAAAAAAGAGCGCGCCCTCGCCGAGCACCCCCCGTTTCCGCAGACCCGCCCCGCCGGCCTGCGCCATCGTCTCGACGAGCAGCACCCCCGGCACCACCGGATACGCGGGAAAATGCCCCGCGAAGAAAAACTCATCCCCGCGAAACAGATACCGCGCAACCACCCGCTCCGCATCAACAGAAACAATTTCATCCACAAAAAGAAACGGTTTCCGGTGCGGCAGTAACATTTCAATCTCCGTCATATACCCTCCTGGTACAAGATTTAGAATTTAACCGCTTACAAAATTTAACCGCGAATTATGCGAATGAACGCGAATTTTATAAGAGTAATATTCGCGTAAATTCGTGTACATTAGCGTTCATTCGCGTTTACTTACTTAATTGCTGACTTTTCGGAGTAGACTCAATGTTATTCGCGGTAATTCGCTCCATTCGCGGTTAATTTCTTAAGGCGTGTTTTCGGAACACCACCACCCCGTTGTGGCCGCCGAAGCCCAGGCTCCCGGACGCCGCCGCGCTGACATCCCCGTACTGCGCCGCGTTCGGCACATAGTCCAGATCGCACTCCGGGTCCGGGTGCTCCAGGTTGATCGTGGGCGGGAAGAAACCCTCGCGGATCGCCTGCACGCAGGCGATCGCCTCCAGGCCCCCGGAGCCCGCGATGCAATGCCCGGTCATGCTCTTGATGCTGGACACCTTCATCCGGTACGCATGGGGGCCGAACGCGTACTTGATCATCCGCGTCTCGGTGATGTCGTTGAGCGGCGTCGAGGTGCCGTGCGCGTTGTAGTACTGCACGTCCTCCGGCGCCAGGCCCGCGTCCGCGAGCGCGAGGCGCATGGCGCGCCCCCCCCCCTCCCCGGACGGGTCCGGCGCGGTGATATGGTACGCGTCGCAGGCCGCGCCGTAGCCCGCGAACTCCGCCAGGGGGGGGGCTCCCCGCGCGGCCGCGCTCTCCTCGCTCTCGAGCACGAGGATGCCCGCGGCCTCCCCCATGACAAAGCCGTCCCGCTCCGAGTCGAAGGGCCGCGAGGCCTTTGCCGGCTCTCCGCAGTACTTCGCGGAGAGGGCCTTCAGCATCTGGAACCCCCCGATCGCAAACGGCACTATGCAGGACTCGGTCCCGCCTGACACGACGATGTCGCAGCGCCCCGCGCGGATCAGGTCGAGCGCCTGCCCGAGCGCGTCCGTGCCTGACGCGCAGGCCGTCACCTGGGTGCAGGCCGGCCCCTTGAGGCCGAAGAGCAGCGCGATGTTGCCCGCCGCCTCGTTGCCGATCATGAGCGGCACCGTCAGCGGGAGCATACGGCGGGGCCCCGCGTCAAACAGTTTGCGGAACGACTCGGTCACCACCTCGAAGCCCCCTATGCCGTTCCCCAGCACGACCCCCGCGCGCTCCGGATTCCCCGCAAAGCGCGCGGTATCCCCGTGCAGCAGCCCCGCCTGCCCCAGCGCCTGCGCCGCCGCCGACGCCGCAAACTGCGTGAAGCGCGCCATCTTCCGCGCGGCCTTCCCGTCTATCCAGCGGCCCGCGTCGAAATCCTTCACCTCCGCGGCAATGGTCACATCAAACCCGCTCGTATCGAACGCGGTTATCTGCCCGATACCGCTCCTCCCCGCCTTTATGCTCCCGGTGAACGCGTCCACCGAATTCCCCACCGGCGAAATCACCCCCATCCCCGTTACCACGACTTTTTTCACGTCCAGTTCTCCTTTACGCCCTATATGATAGACACTTTGACGAATAGTGTCAAGATGTCTTTATGGGGAGTGGGGAATAGGGAGTAGGGAGCGCTTGGGGAGTGGGGTGAGCGATGCCCCATCCCCCTCTCTGGGGCTAAACTTTTCCCATAACTTCAAAATGTGGTATACTACCCCCGAAAGCATTAACTCTGGGAGGGGAACATGGCAGGCGGAGAAAGTTTCGATATGGCGGAAGAATTCGCGGGCGTGAATTTCAACGAGGAGCGGCTGGAGAAGCGGCTCAGGAAAACGATGGAAACCCTGGCAAGGGATCCGCAGCGGTCAATGGACTTGTTCGGCACCCGGCAGGCTGCCGAACAAGTCTCGCAGTTGCGCAACCCGG
>JAISTO010000074.1 GCA_031272575.1 Treponema sp.
TCGTTGTGGCTTTTGTCCTGTATCTTCATGTTTTGGGAGGCCTGGGTGAACTCGAAGCCCAGGGCCTGGAATTTTTCGATGACATTGGCCGCCGCGAATAGTTCGATGAGGTCGCCGATGCGGTTGCCGAGCCTGCTGATTCGCTTGTCGGTCCGCTCCTGGGACTCCCGCAGCTTCCGGTCGGTCTCCTGCATCTGCCGGTCGGTCTCCTGCTGTCGAAGGGCCGTCTCCTGCAACAGCCGATCGGTCTTATCCTGGGACTCCCGTATCTGCCGGGAGTTCTCCTCCAACTGCCGGTCGATCCTATCCTGGGACTCCCGCAGTTTCTGCCATTTCAGGTTCTCTTCCGCCTGAACCGCCTGAGCCTCTGCCTGAGCCTCTTTCAGTTCCTTGAGCCCCTGGGCGACCTCCTGGAGTATCTTCCAGACTGATTCGGGGCCGGGAATTCTTAATGCCGCTTTCATTGAACACTCCGGCAGCGCACGTTTGAACGTGCGCTCCTTATAAAGTATCGTTTTTGATAGTATTGGTGTTAAAGATACTGATTTCCCTGGAAAAAGTCAAGGTGACAAGTTTAGGGCGCAGACCAGTCCGGGAGCGGTAATGGGCACTGCATCCGTCAACAGGTGCTGCTGCCTGCTACCCCTCCCGCTTCCCCCAGAAGCGCTTGAGCAGGTAGACCGCGCACTTCAGCGTGAAGTTGCACACGAGGATGAGGAGGGACACGAACGCGGCGCCTTCGAGAAACATCTGGCGCTCGAACTCGGTGATCATGAGCGAGACGGGCTGGGTCGCGGCGGTCGCGAGGAACGAGACCGCGGAGATCGTCATCATACAATTGACGAAAAAGTAGGAGAGCATTTCCAGGATCGTCTCTTTGGTTTGGGGGATGATGACGCCCGCGAGTATGCGGAGGCGGCCCAGCCCCAGGGTGGCGCCCACGTCCTCGAGGCGGGGGTTCAGTTTGCAGAGGCTGTTGTACGCGAGGAGGTAGGGGGACGCGAGGAAGTGCACCGTGTTCACGAGGATGAGGATAGCGAGGGTGCCGTAAAAGAAGGTCCCCTTAAAAAAGATGACATACGAGAGGCCGAGTACGAGACCGGGCACCGCAAGCGAGGTGATCGACACGAGGTGGAGCGCCCGGGATGAGGCGGTTCTTGAGCGCGCGGTGCAGTACGCGGTGACATAGGCGATGGCGGTACCGAGCAGCGCGGTGCCGCAGGCCACGGCGAGCGAGTTCGCGAGGAAGCGCCCGGCCCCGAGCCCCAGGGTTTTGGTCATGTTGACGAAGGAGGCGCTCAGGTCGAGGGGGTAGCCCTTGACGAAACTGATCATGCTGAAGACCGCGACCGGGGATGCAATCAACACGCAGACGAGGACGCAGTAGCAGAACGCCGCGGCGTCCCGCAGGGGGCGCGCGAGGGGCTTTTGCGCCGTGTTGACAAAGGCCGCGTTCCCCTTGTCGCGGCTCAGGAGGTCGAAGAGGAACGCGGCGGCCGCGGGCACGAGCAGGAAGGCCCCGATCACGCTGCCCGTGTCAAAATGGAGGAGCCCGATGACCTCTTCGTACATGAGTACCGGAAGGGTGATGAACCTGCCGCCGATCATCAGGGGGACCCCGTAGTCGGTGAAGACGAGGGTGAAGGTGGCGAAGACGACCGCGATGAGGGGCTTGCGGAGGTACGGGAAGGTGATCGCGGCGAACTGCCGGGCCCGCGGGATGCCGAGCACGGCCGCGGCCTCGTAGGGGGCGCGGTCCTCGTAACGGAGCACGTCCGCCAGCATGAGGAAGGACACCGGGAACGCGTAGAGCACGGAGCCCGCGACAACCCCGGCAAAGCCGTAGATCGAAAAGCCCGCGGCCTCGAGCCCGAGCGCGCGGGTCAGCATCCCGTTTCTGCCGAAGAGGATGACCAGCCCCATGCCGTGCGAGATCGACGGGATAAGCATGGGCAGGGTGACGAAGACCGAAAACACCTGCGTGAAGCGTATGCGCGCGCGCACCACGGCCGCCGCGAAAAACCACGCGATGACGATGGCGATGCAGGTGGCGGCGGCCGCGGCCAGGATCGAATTGCCGAGCGCCTCGCCGAAGCGCGGCAGCGCAAGGACGGCGCGCAGGTTCCCCCCGGTGATGTGGGAGAGCATGGCGCAGAGCGGCAGCACGAGCGCGGCCGCCAAAAACGCGCCGAGCACCGCCTTTGTGGAAAGGGAGAGCACCCGCCCCCGCGCGCTCACTTCGCGGCCCCCGGCATATACTTTGCAAGCGAGTCTATCTTCAGTTGGAGATTTTTGAGCACGAAGTCCCGCACGAACGCGTCCTTCGGGGCGTTAATGAGACGCTCCGGTGTGTCCAGTTGGTGGATTTCACCCTGGTCCATCACCATGACGCGGTCGGAGAGGGCGAAGGCCTCCTCCTGATCGTGGGTAATGTAGATCATCGTGGAATGGAAGGCCCGCTGGATGCGCTTCAGTTCCTCGCGGAGGCTCAGGCGGGTCGCGGCGTCGAGCGCCGACATGGGCTCGTCGAAGAGAATGATTTCCGGATTCATGGCGAGTGTGCGGGCGATGGCGACCCGCTGCTGCTGCCCGCCGGAGAGTTTGGCGGGCCGCTTGTCGAGGTGCTCCTCCAGCCCCACCTGCGCGAGGACGAAGCGCGCGCGCTCTCGCGCCTCCTTCCGCGCGGTCTGCCCCCGCGCCCGCACCCGCAGGGCGTACTCAACATTGCCCAGCACCGTCATGTTCTGGAAGAGGGCGTAGTTTTGAAACACGATGCCCATGCCCCGCTTGTCAGGCGGCGCGCGGGTAATGTCGACGCCGTCCTTGAGAAGGAGCCCCGCGGTCGGGGGGAGCAGCCCTATCAGGATGCGGAGTATCGTCGTCTTGCCGCAGCCGGAAGGCCCCAGTATCGCGAGGAACTCCCCGTCCCGCACCGTGAACGAGAGGTCGTGCAGCACCGTCTGGTGGTTGAAGACCTGACGGAGGCCGCGTATGTCGAGTTTATCCATAGAGTTTCGTTATATCTACACCTTCTAATGCCAGCAATTTTTTCTTTGCCGCGATCCCGCCGCCGTAGCCGGTTAAACTGTTGTCCGCGCCGATGACCCGGTGGCAGGGAATGATGATCGAGATTGGGTTGTGTCCCACCGCCCCGCCGATCGCCTGACTCGCCCTGCGACTCTTCCCCAGTTTCGCGGCAATTTTTTTTGCGAGAGCCCCGTAGGTGGTCGTCGTGCCGTAGGGGATTTCACACAAGAGCCGCCACACCTCCTCCCGGAACCCGGTGCCCGAAGGCGCAAGCGGCACCTCGGCAATAGCGGGGTTCTTGCCCGCAAAGTAGCGGTCCAGCCACTTCGCCGCGGCAGTCAAAGCCGGAACATCGCGCCCCGAGGCAGGTTCCGCGCCGCCCTCGTGATGCTTGTGCTCTGCCAGATACAGACCGACGAGAGCGCCCCCGCCGCAGACAAGCGTAAGAACGCCCACCGGCGAGGGGTATGCCGCAGTGTAGTACATAGAGTCTCCTTTCAACTTAACTCTACCCGATCTCCCGCAAAGCGTCAAGGCAGGAAGATGAGGATAAACGCATAGACGGATTTTCCCCGTCATTCCACGGTAAAACCTGCGGAATCTACTCGCACACGGGGGCAGGTGACGGCCGGGGAAAATGACGCGGCCTAAAGCCGTCCCTTCAGGCAAAAAGAAGCCAAAACCGTGCGCTGCCGTTTTGGGTCACCGTCGCCGTCACCTTCGCGATGCCGGGCGGTACTCTGTTCGGTACAGTGACATTTTTTCGGGTTTTGTCTTTTTTTGCCCCAAATGCCATAAGCGAAAAGAGGTGCGTAGCACTATGCGTACTTTCCAGCGCCTCGTGCATTAGCCGTAATCACCGCCTTCTAATCATTTTCCCCGTCCGTCCCCCGCCCACATGAGGGCGCACAAGCGCAGCATTTTCCCGGTATGACGGAAGAAAATTCCGGCAGACCTGTCTATGCGTTTATCCTGGAGCCCTCGAGGGGCCCTCCTCCCGACTTGACTTTTTCCCGAGGCTGCCCTATCATTTAAAAAACTCCAGAAGCAGCCCCGACAAAGCGCTGCAGGCTGCTAGAGGTAACCATGCGCTTTTTTATCCGAAGCGCCGCGTTGGCGGCGGCTATGGTGCTTTTTTTCGCCGCGTGTGATTCGGCGCGGCAGAACGGCAAGACCGCGAACGACCCGACGCAGCAGGGCGGTGGGCAGGATGACGACCACTCGCAGCAGGGCGGCGGGCAGGATGATGCACAGGACGGCGAGAATGTGCTGTTGGCAGAAGACTGCGCGGCGCTCGATCTGGACCCGGACGAAAGTGTCACGCTGCGGGTTGGGGAGGCGCAGGCCGCGTCCTCGGACAGCGAGGCGGTGCGGCTAAGCGGTTCCGGGCAGGATCTTACGGTAACCGGTCTTCGCCCCGGGGGCTGCGCAAGTATCACCCTTACTTCAAAAGACGGCACGAACGTTATTCCCGTTTTTGTTCGCAGCCGGAAAAAAAGCGAAGTGAGTGAACGGTATGGGCTGTATGCTGATCGCGCTGTCCCGCCCTACGATCACCAAAATGTCCAGAATATCAATATATACAAATCTATCGAAAACATCCATTTCTTTATCGAAGCGCCGGATTACCTTTCGAGCGGCGAATTAAAAACTACTTGCTACGATCCGCACCTGGTGCCGCACATAACCGCGCAGTACGACGCGGTGTTGAAAAAAGACGTGTTTGCCTTCAGCCTGCACTACAGCCCCGACAAAGATCCCTGGCGCGAAAATGATGGTGACATGAATTCCGGCGGGAGCGACCGGCAGCGCCTCGAATTAAAAACAATGATAAACGCCTCGCCCGCAAATATGTACAGTACCGGTGGGGGGGATACTTTTACTTACCGCTGGAAATTTAAACTTGCCGAAAACTTTGCCGCGTCCCCGGAGTTTACGCATATACATCAAATTAAACCGGAGGGCGCTGACTCAAGCAGCGCGGTGATAACCCTGACGCCGCGTCTCAAAGGGAACGGCGCCGTAATGCAGTTAATCTACAGCGGGGCAGCGCGTCCTGACGGCGCCGCAAGCGCCCTCTCGTACCTCTGCGAGGAGCCGCTTTCGGGCTTCCTCGGCGAGTGGGTGTATGTCGAAGAGACGATAAGCTACGGCGAGCCGGCTGCTTACGCGTTCAAGGCGCTCCGCCTGCGGGACCTTGCCCCCCTTATGCAGTACACCTACGACAGCGCCGCCTACACCGCGGAGGACCCCTTCGTCACCTATCGCCCCGGCAACACCTACGCGCGCGCCAAGTTCGGCTTCTATCGCCGCATAGTGTCAGGCGGCGAGCCGGTGCGGGAATTGAGTAACCCCACCGAGACTATCCTTTACGCGGACATCGAGTTGGAAAAACACTTGTAGCGATTCCTTGTCAGCCCTCAGCCCCGCCGCAGCGCCGTCATTCCGCGGTATGACGACAGGCCCCGGTTATTTTCAAAAAAAATATATATTTATTCGAAAAAAATGCTACCCTATCCCTTAAAATATGCGGTATTATTTAAATAGTCCCTGTGCGGCGGCGGGAATGAGGCCGGCCGCGGAGGGCACTGATCCGGTACAGGCTTTTGGGGAAATTGCTATGCGGGAAGCCGTTGTATACTCATTATTTTGACTATGCGTCATGTGCCTTCCCCGTCCGTAGGGGGGGGCAATGTTTATTTGGAGGTATAGTATGAAAAAAATGCGGTATTTTTTTGCAGCGCTTGCGGTGCTGGCGGGGTGTAACAATCCCAGCGGGACGGAGAAGGACCGTACCGCGCCGGTGCTTTCGGCGGGATCGGTAAGCGCCTACGAGAACACCGTAGCCGGCACGACCGCGGCGGTGCACTTCACCTCGAATGAGGCGGGCACTTACTACGTGGTGGTCTACCAGGGGGCGGCCACGCCACCGGCAGACGGCGCGGCAGTCGAGGCCGCGTTCAAAGGCGGCGTTACCGGCAGCACAAAAGCGAGAGACACCGGCAGCGCCACGGCGAACACCGCGGTGAACGCAAGCCTCACGGGACTGACCAAAGACACGGCATACCAGGCCCATGTCACCGTGAAGGATGGGGCGGGCAACTACTCGGACGTCTGGTCGTCGGGGGTGTTCACGCCGACGGAGGGAGCACACTACACCCTCACCTACGACTATGAGGGAGCGGACGGCGGAACGAGCGAAACGACGGCTTCCGTCACCAAGGACTATCCTTATGTGCTGACCGCAGCGCCCACGCGTACCGGTTACGATTTTGCCGGCTGGTATACCGGCGATAACGGCACAGGCACTCAACTGACCGGCGCGAATGGAGAGAGCCTAAGCGCCTGGCCGAGCGCGAGCGGGGCCACGGTCTACGCCGGGTGGATATTGACCGCGAATACGTATGCTGTTGGAACGACCGGTCCCGCGGGCGGCCTGATCTGCTGGAAAGACGAAACCGGCTATGCATACGAGGGCGTGGTCTATCACTACCTCGAAGCCGCCCCCCCCCCCGCAGGCGGAGAAACCGAGTACCAGTGGGGCGGATGTGAAGTGGTGTGCGCTGATACCGGAACGGCTATCGGTACCGGTGCGGCGAATACGGTGTACCTGGCGGCGCATGATCACGACGAGGTTGTATGGGGTTCTCACGTCCATGACGCGGCGCGGGCCTGTGCGGACTACAGCGTTGTACATAACACGGTTACCTACGACGACTGGTTCCTGCCGAGCAAGGATGAACTGGCGCTGATGTACACCCATCTGAAAGCAGCGGGACTTGGCGGTTTTTCAATTAAGTATTACTGGTCTTCTTCCCAGGCCACTGATACCAACGACTACAGAAGCGCGTTCATTCAAAATTTCAGCAGTGGCGCTTCGTCCTACACACTCAAGGATCATGCCTATGTCGATGCCGCCAGCGCCAAGGATATTTCGGTTCGTCCGATGCGGGCGTTTTAGGGGCGCCTGGGACTTGGGGAGTGATGCGGGGGGAGCACTGGTGCCCCCCCCTACCCCCCCCCAGAGCTAAACTTGTCCCATATCTTTAGCCCACTCTGAAGAAACAGGATTTTAAGAATTTAACCGCGAATTATGCTAATGAACGCGAATTTTATTAAGAGTAATATTCGCGTAAATTCGTGT
>JAISTO010000079.1 GCA_031272575.1 Treponema sp.
GCCCGAGGCGTGTGCCTAGTGATGGTCCTCCGGGGGTCAAGACAATCTGGATTGGGCTTCAGAAATTATACACCCTCCTGGACTATCGGGAACTGTTTGAATTTATGGGACAAGTTTAGGCCGTGCGGGGGCCGTGGGAGGAGGCTGGGACGGGCGCCGGGGGGCGCGCACCCCGGGGAGGGTCATTCGAAGCGCGCTGTCAACAAGTTAAGGAAAACAAGACCGTCATTGCCGGGCTTGCCATAGTTCGGTTTTAACCGAACTACGCAATCTACTCCTCAAAATGGGCATTTTGGGGAGTGCGCAGATCAAGTCGCGGAATGACGATTGTTACTTTTCTTAACTTGTTGACAGTGGAGGCATCACTCCCCCTATCCCCCCCTTCCCTAAAGCCGCCTCCTATGCTATACTCCCCGCATGGCAACTATACTACACACGGTTACTGGTGTAACCGGACGGACGGGCGGGGCGCTCTGCGCGGAACTGAAAAAACGCGGGGCGAAGGTGCGCGCGCTCGTGCGGAAATCGGCGGAACGCTACCTGCCGTTTCTCGAGCCCTATGTTGACGAGTTTGTCTGGGGGGATATCCGCGATGTCGAGAGCCTCAAGGCCGCGTTTTCAGGCGCGGCGTATGTCTACCACCTTGCCGGCATCGTGTCGATAGCGAGCAAGATCGATCCGCAGATTCGCGCGGTCAACATTGATGGGGTAAAAAACGTGATCGACGCCTGCCTCGAAACCGGGGTAAAACGCCTCGTGTATGTGGGCACCTGTCATACCATCCCCTTTTATGACAAAACCTCGACTCTGCGCGAAGTTCCGCGCTTCAAACCGGAGGAACTGAGCGGCGCGTATGCCGTGAGCAAGGCGATCGCCTCGAACCTCGTGCTCGACGCGGTCTCTGAGCGCGGCCTTGACGCGGTCATCGGTATGCCCACCGGCATAGTGGGCGGCTTCGAACTACAGCGCTCGAACTTCGGCCAGATGGTCGTCGATGTCGCCGAAAGGCGCCTCCCCGCGTATGTGAGCGGGCGCTACGATTTCGTTGATGTGACTGACGTGGCGAAGGCCCTCGCGGACCTCGCGCTCAAGGGCGTTAAGGGTGAAAGTTACCTCATCTCCGGCTATCAGGTTACGGCCAAAGAGGTGATCCAATGGGCCGCTGAAGCGGCAAAAACCCCCATGCCGAAACTCTGCGTCCCCCTGGGCCTGCTGAAGGTGATATCCTACTTCACCGAGTGGTACTCGCTGAAGCGCCATCGCACACTGATGCTGACCCCCTACGCGGTCAAGGTGCTGGGCGATAACAGCCGCTTCTCGCACGAGAAACTGAGCGCCCTCACCGGCTACAACCCCCGCCCGCTCAAAGAGGCAATCGCCGAGCAGGTCGCGTTCTATTTCGACGTGTATAAGCCGAACTTCTGATGCCCCCATCCCGCGGGGGCGGCGTCGCTTGGCATACGCCAGTCGCCGCGGGGGGACAGGCTCACCGCACCCACCTTGGGGCCGTCCGGTATGCAGGAGCGCTTGAACTGCGCGGCGAAAAAGCGCTTCACAAAAATGTCCAGCCAGCGGGACAGTTGGGCCGCGGTGTAGGGCGCGTCCTTCGAGGGGAGGCCGCGGAAGGCCTCCCGCGCCAGGAAGAGCAGTTTTTCCGGCGGCGCTCCATAGCGAAAAAAGTGATACAGGAAAAAGTCGTGCACCTCGTAGGGGCCGAGTATCTCCTCGGTCTTTTGAGTGATGTTTCCCGCCGCGTCAGGCGGGAGCAGTTCCGGGCTTATCGGCGTCTCGAGGACGGAGCGCAGCGCCTCGCGTGAGGCCGCGTCCGCCTCGCGCGAGGCGGCCCAGGCCACCAGGTACTTCACGAGCGTCTTCGGCACCCCCGCGTTCACCGCGTACATCGAGATGTGATCCCCGTTGTAGGTGCACCACCCGAGCGCCAGTTCCGACAGGTCGCCGGTGCCGACCACAAGGCCGCCCGTTTCGTTGGCGGTGTCCATCAACAGCAGCGTGCGCAGCCGCGCCTGCGCGTTCTCGTAGACCGTGTCATGCTGTGCGCCGCTGCGCCCCAGGTCGGCGAAATGGCGCTCGCAGGCGGCGCGTATATCCACTTCGCGAAACGTCACCTTAAAGCCCTTCGCCAAAGCCGCGGCATTGGCGCGCGTCAGGCTGGTGGTGCCGTAGCCGGGCATACTCAGCGCGGTGATCTTTTCGCGGGGGAGGCCCAGCAGGTCGAAGGTCTTTACCGTGACGAGCAGGGCCAGCGTCGAGTCGAGCCCGCCGGACAGGCCGAGCACCGCGGCGCCGCTCCCCGAGCGCTCGACGCGCCCCGCGAGGCCCGCGCTCTGAATCGCGAAAATCTCCTCGCAGCGCTCGTCCCGCTCCTTCGGGTCCGCGGGCACGAAGGGGTGCGGGTCCACAAAGCGGCAGAGCGCGGCGTTTGGGTGTTTTGCGTTTCTGGATATATTCGACATTTCAAAGGTGATGGTCCGAAAGCCCTCGCGTACGAAGCCTTCCATGAAGGGGCTGAGGCGCAGCCGCGTATTGACGAGGCGGTCAATATCGATATCCTGAATGACCAGTTCCCGCGTCCGCGAGAAGCGCGCCCCCTCGGCCAGGATCGCGCCGTTTTCCGCAATGAGCACCGCGCCCCCGAACACGAGGTCGGTCGTGGACTCGCCTACCCCCGCGCCCGCGTACACGTAGCCCGCCGCGAGCCGCCCGGACTGGCCGCGCACGAGATCGCGGCGGTACGTGTGCTTGCTTACCAGGTCGTTGCTCGCCGAGAGGTTGCAGAGCAGTACCGCGCCGGCGCGGGCCAGGTCTACGCTCGGGGGCGCGGGCGCCCAGAGGTCTTCACACAACTCCACCGCAAACACAATGGACTTTTTTGTGTCAGACTGAAAGAGCAGTTTCGTGCCTATGGGAACGTCCTGCCCATTAAGGGTGATGGTATTTGCCGTGAGAGCGGTACCCGGACTGAACCAGCGCTCCTCGTAAAACTCACCGTAACCCGGCAAGAAGGTTTTGGGAACGACGCCGAGTACGCGGCCCTTCTGGATAACCGCCGCGCAGTTGAAGAGCCGGTTCTCGATCGCGAGCGGCAGGCCAATGACGGCCGCGAGCGAGAGCGTTCGTGTCTGTGCAAGAACTGTGCCAAGTGCGTCCAGCGCCCCGCGCAGCAGCACCTCCTGGTGAAACAGATCCGCGCAGGTGTAGCCGGTGACGCACAACTCAGGCAGCGCCAGAAGCCGCGCCCCCCGCTCCTCCGCCTCGCGCATAGCGTCGACTATGGCCTCCGCGTTGAACGCGGGGTCCGCCACCCGCAGCGGCAGCGACGCGCCCGCTGCCCGAAAAAACCCGTACTGTTCGATGCACATTGGGTTCGCGGCTTAGTCGTCCAGGCGGAAGAGCCTGCGGAAGAACCGGCCTATCGCGCGGATAATCCGCATGAACCAGGAAGGGTTTTTGAGGCGCGAAAGGCGGCGGCTTGCCTCTTCGAGTTCCTCGAGGGTGAAATCCTTCCGCTGGGTGTTCTCCTCGATCTGCAGTTCGAGGCGGCCCAGGTCATCCTGATCGGCCGCGATGAGGCAGTTGATGGTCCGCCAGCCCAGGGAGCGGGCCGCCTCGAGGCGCCGCGCCCCGGCCACCAGGACGTTCCGCTTCGTAATGACGATCGGGCTTATCTGGCCGAGGCGCTTCATGCTGTCCGCGAGGGATCCCAGGTCGCCCAAATCCTTGCGGATGCGCTTCTTTACTTTGATATCGTTAATGAGGACATGCATAGGGTCTCCTTTTAATCGACCAGGGGGTCGTAGTCCGGGATATCCACGCCGAAACTGCGCTCGTCGACGGGAGCGCGGGGCGCTGCCTCCGCTCGGGGCGCTGCCTCCGGCGGCGCGGCGGCATCGGATGACGGCGCGGGAGGCGGCGCCGGGGCCGCCGGCTGGGGTATGTCCTGCAAGACCGGGAGCGCCACCTCGTCGGAGGACTGACTCTCCGCGAAGGCGTTGCCCTGCTCGAGGGCCGGGCTGTCAAGCGCAGCACCTGCTGCGCCCGCAGCACCCGCTGCGCCCGCTGCGCCCGCAGCACCTGCTGCGCCCGCCGCGCCCGACGCGGCCTCGTCCCGCGGGACGGCAAGCCCGGCGTTCACCTGCTCTGCCGCGCCCGCGGCGGCATCCTCGAGGGCGGCCGCCGTCGCCTGAAGGTCTTCGACCGGGTTGAGCGGGGCCTCCATGGAGGAGTAGGCTTCGTCCTGCAAGGGGTTCCATGACGCGGCGGCGGCGCTCTGCTGCCATTCGAGGAAGTCCTCCGGCAGGGACGGCAGCTCGATGCCGCCGAGGTAGTCGGTGCTGTCGAGCGAAAGCGGGTCGTCGTAGAAGACGCGCTGATTGAGCCGCGCTATCACGCTCGCGTCCCCATGCTGGTCGCAGTAGCGGGAGGGCTGGGTGCCGGCCAGGAAGGAGAGGGTCACCGTCCCCTCGTTGCAGGCCTTCGTGGGGATAAGCCCCGAGCGGGAGCAGACCGTCATGTCGACTATGCCCCCGGGCCGCACAAAATTCTTGCGGGGGAGCCCCTCGTGAATCTGCCGCATATAGTCACCCCAGATCGGACCGCAGAGCGTCGCGCCGGTGATCTCCGTGCCGAGCGAGTTGCCGGGCCGGTCGAACCCGAACCAGATCGCGGTCGTGTAATAGGGGGTGAAGCCGACCGTCCAGGCGTCCGACCAGTTTTGCGTCGTCCCGGTTTTGCCGGCCGCCGGTATGCGGTACTTGATACCTTTTTCATCTTTAAAATCGAACTTCGTCCCATAGCCGGAGCCGGAGCGGAGGGTCCCCACCTCCACCGTTTTTTGCAGCAGGCGCGTCATGACGTAAGCGTTCTGCGGGCTGACCACCTGCAAGGCCTTGCCCTTGCGCTTCTGCGCCTCCCGCAGCTCCCGTTCCGGGTCGAGGACGATCTTGCCGTTGCGGTCTTCCACCGAGAGGATCGCGATGGGGGTTACCTCGCGGCCCTGGTTGCCGAAGGTGGCGAAGGCCCTGGCCATCTGAATCGGCGCCACGGAGATGATGCCCAGCCCCATGGGGTAGACCCGCGGGAAGGTGCGGCGCTTGTCATCCTCGTCGGTAATCCCGAGGAGGGCCGCGGCCCGGTTGATCGCCGCGTCGAAGCCGATCGTGTCCAGCACCCGCAGCGAGGGGACGTTCATCGACTGCGCGAGCGCGTTGTAAAAGAGGACCCGCCCGTTCCATTCGCCGCGGAAATTGAGCGGGATGTAGGGGGTGCCGTCTTCGTTATGAAAGACGATCGGCATATCGTATATTAATGTTGATGGATTGAATTTGCGGGAGTCGATGGCCGCCGAGTAGTAGAGCGGCTTGAAGGAACTGCCGGGCATCACCTTGCCCTGCGTGGCGCGGATCAGTTGATTGGACGCGTCGAATTTCGAGCCCCCCACTATCGCGGTGATATGGCCCGTCTCGTTTTCAATACTGATAAGGGCGCCCTCGACCACATTCTGCGCGATGACGGTTTCGAGGTCCTTAAAGCCCCCCTCGGTGATGGTTTTGAGGTCCTCGAGGCCGAAGAGCAGGGCCGCCATATCCACCGCCGGATTTAATTGACGGTTGTAGCGGGTTATCGTCGACTGCCGCACCTGCTTCGGCGTTACCGTAAAGACCCCCTGTATGTTAAAACTAAGGGTGAAGAGTGACACGATGGGCCGCCAGGTGCCCCCTATGCCCCGCTGGCTGCGCTGCGAACTGAGGTAGGTTTTGTTCGCCTTCTCGAAGCCCTTCTGCATGAGGGCCTCCGCCCTCTGCTGGTGCTCGAGGTTCAGCGTCGTGTGCACGGTGTAGCCGTCGCGGTAGTAATCCCGCGCGCCGTACATCATGTCCTCCAGTTCGCGGCGCACATACTCGCTGAACCAGGGGGCCTTGTCCTCCCGCATAAAAAAGGTTGATGTGGATACCCGCGTGTAATCGTACTTGCTCCAGTACTCGGCGAAGGACTCGTCCACCTCGTTCCGCGTCGCGAAGCCCAGTTCGACCATGCGGTCGAGGACCGTCTTTTGCCGCGCCATGGCCACGTTGGGGTTGTCGAGGGGGTTGTAGCGGGACGGGCTTGACAACTGCACCGCCAGAATCGCCGATTCCGCGATGCTGATGTCCTTCGCGCTGTGGCCGAAGAAGTACTTGCTCGCCGCCTCGACCCCGTACGCGCCCGGCCCCATGTACATATAGTTAAGATAGATTTCGAGAATCTCGTCTTTCGTGTAGCGGCGCTCCATTTGGAGGGCCCACCACAGTTCTTTTATTTTGCGTGAAATTTTACGCACGCTCCGGTCCGTGTAGAGCGTCCCCGCCACCTGCTGGGTAATCGTGGAACCGCCCCCCATGTTCTTGCCCGTCAAAAGCCCGAAGGCCGCCCGCGCGATCCCCCGGACGCTGAACCCCTTGTGGTGATAGAAATCCGGGTCCTCGCGCGCCAGCACCGCGTAGATGAGGTGCTTCGGCAGGCTATGCAGCGACACGAGTTCCCGCTTTTCGTCCGCGGAAAACTCGGTGATGAGCGTACCGTTAATGTCTAAAATCTTCGTCGGCAGCGCGGGCGCGAACTCCTGAAAGTTCTCCTGGTTCCTGATATTGGCCGTCTCCCCCAGAGAGACCCCCAGCCCCACCCCCACCGCCGCCACAACAAGCAGCGTGGCTATCGCCAGCGCCTTAAGCGCCGGCCCGGAAATGTTTTTTCCCATAGCAGGATGATAGGAAAAGCCGCGGGGAATGTCAAGGGGGCTTGCGGCAAAACGCGCGATGCGGTATTCTGGTCCCCATGAAGACAGTTGGTTTTATCGGCGCGGGCAGCATGGGGGGGGCTATCCTTGAAGGGGCGCTGAAGCGGGGGGGGCTTGCCCCCTCTGACATAACGGTATTCGACGCCTGGCCGGCCGCGCTCGAAAAAGCGCGCGCACAGGGGGTGCGAATCGCCGGCAGTAACGCGCAGGTCGCTGCCGCGTCCGATCTCACTATCCTCGCGGTGAAACCCAAGGACGCGCTTGCGGTGCTTGCGGAAATAAAGGAAGCCCTCGAAGGCCGGGCGCTGCTCTCGATTGTCGCGGGGCTCAGCAGTTCGGCTATACGCGCGGCGCTCGCCGGGGCCGGCCCCTCCAGCGCGCGCCTCCTCGTTACCCTGCCGAACACCCCGCTGCGCGCCGGGGAGGGTGCGACGGGCTTCGCGCTGGAAACGACGTTCACGCGGGAAGAAAAAGACTTCGCCCGGCGTTTATTCGAGGCTTCCGGCATAGTGGAGTGGGTGCCTGAAAAACTGCTTCCCGCGGTTTCGGCGCTCAGCGGGGGAGGGCCTGCCTACGCCGCGATGTTCGTCGAGGCCCTCGCCGACGGGGGGGTGCTGGAAGGGCTTCCCCGCGCAACCGCCTACCGCCTCGCCGCGCAGACCCTGAAAGGCGCCGGCGCGCTCCTGCTCGAAACCGGGGAGCACCCCGGCGCGGTAAAGGATGCGGTCTGCTCCCCCGGAGGCACGACCATCGAGGCTGTCAGGGAGTTGGAGCGGGGCGCGTTCCGCTATGCGGTTATGAGCGCGGTAAGCCGAAGCGCCGAAAAGTTTTCCCGCCTGCTGCCGGTTTAGTCTCTGCCGCCCCGCCAGAGAGTAGATTCCGCGGTTAAACCGCGGAAAGACGGGGAAAATCCGTCTATGCGTTTATCCTGCCCCCTTGCGTAAAAAATCCCTCCATGCTATACTTGCGGCATGAGCACTCTGGACGACAGCCCCAACACAGGCCCTGCGCCGGACGCGGAGGGCCCTTCACAGAACGGGCAGGCGCGGCAGCGCTTTGCCCACTTGCACGTCCACTCGGACTTTTCTTTGCAAGACGCCGCGGTGTCCGTTAAGGCCCTTGCCGGCAAGGCCAGCGAACTGGGCATGGAGTACCTTGCGCTGACCGACCATGGCAATATGTTCGGCGCGATGGAGTTTTTGGATGCATGCAAAGCACACGCGGTCAAACCTATCCTGGGCTGCGAGGTGTACGTGGCGCTCGGCTCGCGGCACGACCGGAAGCACACACCAGGCGACCCCTGGGCGCATCACTTTGTCCTGCTGGCCGAAACCATCGAGGGCTACCGCAACCTGATCAAACTCTGCTCCCTCGCGTACACCGAGGGCTTCTATATGCGCCCCCGCGTAGACGACGAACTTCTTGCCAAATACCACAAGGGGCTCATTGCGCTCTCCGCCTGCGTGTCGGGTGAAATTCCGCGCCTGATACAGGCGGGCAAGGCAGCGGAAGCGGAAAAAAAGATGCTCTTCTACCGCGATATGTTCGGCGAGGGGAACTTTTTTGTCGAACTGCAGGATCACGGGATTCCGGCAAACGAACTGGGCGGCCCCTTTTCGGAACGGCAGGTTTATAAAGAAGCGGCCGCCCTGGCGAAGCGCAGCGGCATTCCCCTGGTCGTTACCAACGACGTGCACTACCTTGAACGCGAGGACCATAAAGTGCACGACATCTTTTTGCTGATAGGCACCACCAAAAAGATCACGGACGACAAGGCGAAACGAAAAAAGTATTACGGCGATCAGTTTTATCTGAAAAGCCCTGACGAGATGGCCGTGCTCTTTCCCGAATACCCGGAGGCAATGGAGAACACGCTCAAAATTGCGGAACGCTGCACGGCCTCGTTTCTGAAAGAGGTTAAGGACAAAAAAACCGGCGCGCTCAAAAAAGAGTACCGGTTTCCTGAGGTGGAGACCGCGGATCTGCCGAAGTATCTTCCCGAGTTCGACGTGCCCGCGGATTTCGCGGCAACGGCGGAAGAGCGCGAAAAGGTCATCGCGATACTGTCCTCGCGCACACGGAAAGAGGGCGCGCCCGCCGATCAGCCGCTCTACACCGAAAACGAAATTATTCCCGCCGCGTACCTGCTGCGCCTTACGATGGAGGGCATCAAAAAGCGCTACCCAAATATCTCCAACGAGGTGACTGAACGCTGCACGTACGAACTCGACACCATCATCAAGATGGGATTCACCGGCTACTTCCTCATTGTGGCTGATTTCATCAACTGGGCGAAGACGCATGACATCTGGGTAGGGCCAGGCCGCGGCTCAGGCGCCGGCTCCATCGTCGCGTACGCAATCCGCATTACCGACATAGACCCGCTCAAGTATCACCTCTACTTCGAGCGCTTCCTCAATGTGGAACGGGTGTCGATGCCGGACTTCGACGTCGACTTTGAAAACGCGGGCCGCGAAAAAGTGATCGACTATGTTACCGAAAAGTACGGCAAAGACATGGTGGGGCAGATAATCACCTTTGGTACGCTCAAGGCAAAACTGGTCATAAAGGATGTCGCGCGTGTGCTCGGTATAGATCTGGATGTTTCCAACAATATCACCAAATTGATTCCCTCCAGTATGGTTGATCCGAATAACCCGGATGAAAAAACGCTCAATGTCACCCTGAAGGACGCGTTCGATCTTGAACCCCGGCTCAAGGAATACGAAGAGAAATATTCTGACCTGTTTGAATACGCGCGCAAACTGGAGGGCCTGCACCGGCACGCAAGCACGCACGCGGCCGGGGTCGTTATCGGCAAGGTACCGCTCGATCAGTTGGTGCCCCTCTTCCGTGATCCAAAAACCGGCAGTATTGACACGCAGTTCACGATGAACTTTCTGGAACGGTGCGGGCTTATCAAGATGGACTTCCTCGGCCTCAAAACGCTCGATGTCGTAAAGCACACCGAACGGCTTATCCGCAAGCGGGGGGGGGACCTTGCCGCGTTCAGTATCGACGACATCGATGAACATGACGAGGCGACTTTCACGATGCTTGGCGAAGGGAAAACCTACGAGGTTTTTCAATTTGAATCTGACGGAATGCAGAATTATATGCGGCAGACGGAACCCACCTGCATCGAGGACCTGATCGCATTGAACGCGCTCTACCGGCCCGGCCCGATACGATATATCCCGCAGTTTATCGAGTGCAAGCGGGGTCGACAGGCGGTCGAATATCCGGACGCCAGTCTGGAAGAAACGCTGCGGGAAACGTACGGCGTCATCGTGTACCAGGAGCAGGTGATGATGGTGGCGCGGATCATCGCGGGCTACAGCATGGGGCAGGCGGACATACTCCGCCGCGCCATGAGCAAAAAAAAGAAAGAGGTAATCCGCGAGCACAAAGAGAAATTCATCGCGGGCGCGGCGAAAAACGGTTTTCAGGAAAAAGACGCGGGCCGCATCTACGACATTCTCGTGCCCTTCGCGGGCTACGGTTTCAACAAGAGTCACGCGGCGGCGTACTCGGTGCTTGCGTACAAAACCGCGTACCTGAAAGCGCATTTCCCCGCGGAGTTCATGGCCGCCAACCTCAGCAACGAAATCAACTCAACCGATAAAGACAAACTGCCCGGGTGCATCGAGGAGACCCGCAAGATGGGGCTTGCCGTCGACCCGCCGGATGTCAACCGCTCCGCGCCGCTCTTCACCGTGGTGGACGGCCGCATCGTGTACGGCCTCCTCGGAATAAAAGGCGTTGGCCTGGAGACGGCGGAGGCAATCGAGCGCTGCCGCGCCGAGGGGCCTTACAAGGACCTGATCGATTTCCTTATGCGCACCGATCTAAAAACGGTGCCGAAGGCGGAAATCGCGTTCCTTATCGAGGCGGGCGCGTTCGACACCTTAAGCCCCCCTCCCCGCGAAACGATGCTGGGCAATCTCGAGCGGGTAGTGAAGTACACCGAATTACTCAAAGAGGGAAAAAGTTCCGGCCAGGAAAGTCTCTTCGGCGACTCGAGCGAAATTGATTTCGTCTTTGAAAAGTTTCCCGAAGCGGGCCGCGCCGCAAAACTCAAACGGGAAAAAGAACTGATCGGGTTTTATCTTTCCGGTCACCCGCTCGACGATTACAAAGAGTTGTGGCGGAAACTCGTCACGGTGGATCTGGGAAAACCGGAGGAACTGAAACCCGGGCCCTGCGTCCTCCTGGGCATAGTCCGCGCGTGCAAAACGATCATGTTGAGCGGCGGCAAAATGGCCTTCGCGACCCTTGCCGATTACAACGGCGAGATGGAACTCACCTTTTTCTCGCGGGTCTGGGAGAACTGCGCGGACAGCGTCGCGGTTGACAAAGTGATCATCGTCAAAGGCAAGATCGACTATCAAAAAGAAAAGGACAAGACGAGTTTCATCGTGGAAGAGGTGCTCAGCCCGGACGCGGCCGAGGAGACCGCGGAAAAGGAGAGCGCTGTCGCGGCGGAACTCGCCGCGTACCGGAAGGTCTGGCAGGGCGAGGTGAAGGCGAACCTGGCCTCCCCGCAAAAAACCGTGGCGGCCGAAGAGTACACGCTGGTCGGTATACTGAAAAACCTGAGCCCCTTCCACACGAAAAGCGGCAAGGACATGGCCAAGGCCGCGCTTGCCGACTTCAACGGTGAGATCGAGGTAACCTTCTTCCCGCGGACCTGGGAAACGGTGAAAAACAAACTGGAAGAGGGGAAGATCGCGGTCATGCGGGGGCACATAAAAAAAGACGACTACGGCGGCAAACAGCGCTACGTGTTTTACGCGGATCAGGCGCTGTCGCCGGAGCGTCTTAAAGCAAAGTACGAAAAGGCCGCGGCCAAACCGGCCGGCGACGCGGTCCCCGCAAGCGCAGTTGCGCCCGCCGCGCCCGCCGCGACGTCCGCCGCCGCGCCCGCCGCAGCCGCCGCGCCCGCCGCGCCCGCCGCCGCGCCCGCCGCCGCCGCCGCCGCGCCGCCCCCCTACCGCGAGGTGCACATACGCCTGGCCGCCTTTGCCGCGACGGATAGTCAGGCCCTCTTCCTCCTCCGCGATTTTCTCCTCGAGCACAGCGGCTCCTGTCCGGTCTACCTCCATGTGCCCGCCGCGGGTACCGAGACGGTGGTGCTGGCGCAGAGCGGGTACACCCTGGGCGCGGGGCCGCAGTTTCTCGAGGCCGCGTCCGGCTGCCAGGGCGTGGCGAAGGTCTGGGGAGAGTAGTCTGTTTTCCCTTAACCCCTCCCGAAAAAAGCCGATACTAAAACTACAGGGGATCGGTAAAACCGTGATTTGGGCGCAGGAAGGAGACAGAGGTGCTTGTAACTGGCGCTCAGACTATAGAGACGCTGCCGCAGGATGGGCAGACGGAAACGACGCGGCGCCCTTCGGAGGGGGAGGGGGCCGGCGAAAACAGCAAATTAGGTACATTTGCAAAAATACTCGAAGGGTTGATTGAAAAACCCAAACGCGGGGCGCACGGAGGGGTAAAGGGTGACGAACATACCCCGGAATCCGAGGCGCTGCCGGCGCTGAACAAGAAAAAAACCGCAAAAGAGGGAAAGGAAGCCGATTTTCCCTGGACCATCACTTTTTCGGAGGACGGCTCAGTCCGCGCGCATCTTGCGCAGGGGCAGGGCGCGGCCGACAAGGGCGCCGCCGCCACAGGGGCGGCTGTCACGGGCACGGCCGGCGGAGCGGACGCGGAAGAGGCCGGCCTTTTGGCGCCGGCCCGGAAACAGGGGCCGCTCGTCAGAGAGAGCGAAACGCCGGGGGCTGACGCCGCCTCCGCGCTGAAATGGGCCCGGAAGCAGGGCGCCGCGGCCGGCGAAGGCGCGGGCGCGGAGGCCGCGGAAACCGGCACCGCCGCGAAAGGCGAGGCCCTCTTCACGGCGCAAGAGGTCCTGCCCGGACAGGGAGACGCCGCGCCCGGGGAGGCGGCGCTCTCCACGCGGGGCCTCGGGGCGAAGGCGGCGGCCGCTGACGAGGGGACCGGGGCACAGGCAGCGCACGCGGCGGCACAGGCGGCCGCCGCGCAAGCCGCTCAAGCGCCGCGGGACAAGACATGCCAGGAGAAGCCGCGCGCTGAGGGGGAGGCAGGCAGGCTCTCCGCGTTTCGGGCAGAGTTGCGCGAGAAGCGGAGCCGGGCAGGCGAGGCTGGGGCGGCTGCTCCTGCCGCGAGCCTGGGGGAGCCTGACGCGGCCGGAAAACCCGCGCCGCTTGCGGGGGCGGCCGAGGCGGGAGCAAGCCCCAGGCAGGGAAACGAGGCGCATATCACCGTGGATTTGGGCAGCGCCCCGCGCGGGAGCGGGCAGGGCGCCGCCGGCGCGGATTACGGCGTGGGCGCGGCGGGCAGGCAGGGCTTTGAGACCGCGCTCGCCCGCGAATTGCAGGGCGGCCTCGGATACGACATCGTGCGGGAGGCGCAGGTGTTGACGCGCGGGGGGGGGGAGGGTACTATACGTCTTTCCCTCAAGCCGGAAGTGCTGGGAAATATAAAGATACGACTCGAAATGATCGAAAATAAGATCAGAGGGAACATCGTGGTCGAGTCGGGTGAGGCGCTGCGGGCCTTTACGCGGGAACTCGGCGCCCTCGAGCAGAGTTTCCGGGACGCGGGCTGCAGCGACGCGGCGCTCGAGTTGAGCCTCGCGCAGGGAGACGCGGCGGGCGCGGATGGGAGGGGCGGCGGCGGCGGCAAAAACGCGCAGCCCGACTTCGCGCAGAGCATAGGACAGACCTTCGCGGGGCTGCGCTACGAGGCGGAAATGGAAGATGCCGCCGCGCTCAGAGTGAGCGCGGAAAAGTCATTTTCAAAACATGGCAAATTGAACGTATTTGCGTAAACGGTAAACAGGAGTAACGAATGGCATTACAGTCAGTATTGACGAGTCAGGAAAAAACGCAGGTGGCCAGGGACGTTGATTTTTTCAACAAGACCCTGAACAACGGCAAGGCAACTCTGCCGAATCAGAATTTGGGGAAAGATGATTTCCTGAAGATTCTGATCACCCAGTTGTCGTACCAGGATCCGACCGCTCCGATGGAGGACAAGGAATTCATCGCGCAGATGGCGCAGTTCACGAGCCTCGAACAGATGAACAACATGGCGGCGGACTTCGCCAAGATGACGCGGATCTTCAAAGCGTCCGAGGCCGCGGGCGCGCTCGGCAAGGCGGTCGACCTTGTCGTCAACGATCAAACCCAGAGCGGAGTTGTCCGCGCGATAACGCGCGGCGAGGTACCGCAAATCCTGGTCAACGGGTCCTATTATGATTGGGATACCGTTACCCGGGTCTACGAGAGTGAGTAAGGAGAAGTAAACGTATGATGCGATCATTGTTTTCCGGCGTGTCCGGATTGCAAAATCATCAGACGCGGATGGATGTTATCGGCAACAACATTGCCAACATCAACACGACGGGCTTTAAGCGCAACCGCGTGAGTTTTCAGGACATCTTTTACCAGCAGCTGCAGGGCGCCGCCCGTCCGACCGACACGCTCGGGGGCGTCAACCCGAAAGAGGTGGGGCTGGGTATGTCCGTCGCGTCGATCGACACGCTCCATGTGCAGGGCTCCCTGCAAAACACGGGCGTGGGCACCGACCTGGCGATTCAGGGGACCGGCTTCTTCGTGCTCGACAACGCGGGCGCCACGCTTTACACGCGCGCCGGCGGTTTCAATGTTGATGAAGACGGCACGCTCGTGAATCCGGCAAACGGCATGAAGGTGCAGGGCTGGCTGGCGCGCGAAGTGGACGGAGTAGAGATACTTGACACTTCACGCAATCTGGAGAGTTTAGTGATTCCGGTGGGAGCGAAGGATCCGGCGCGCGCGACGACGCTGGTCAACTTTGCCTGCAACCTGGACAAACGCATCCCGGTGATCCCCGCGGGCGCGACCGCGCTTGAAACGCAGGCCGGTACCTGGTCAACCCAGATAAAGGTCTACGACAGTTTCGGCGCGGAGCATATACTGCAAGTGCAGTTCAGCAAGGCGCTGGACCCGGATACCGGCGCGGAGGTGCCGAACAGTTGGAACGCGGCCGTGCTGGTGGATCCGGAAGCGGAGGCGCCGGTGAACACCGCGGTCGGTCTGGGGGACGCGGCGCCGGTACCCGCGGCGGATGCCGTTCCGGGAGCGCCGGCCAACTTCACCGTCACCTTCTCCAATGAGGGGACTCTGCTCTCCGCGGCGGACGCGGCGGGGAACGTGTCGGGCGGGGCCGGGGCGGCCGGCAGCGTGATCATGAACGTGGGCTTCGACGTGCAGGGCGCCGCCCCCGGGGAGGACGGCGCGCCGGTGAGGCAAAACTTTCAACTCAACCTGGGCACTATCGGCGGTTACATCAACTCGATGACCCAGTACTCGGAAGCGAGTTCGACCAAGGCCATCCTCCAGGACGGGCGGGTAATGGGCTACATGGAAAACTTCAAGATTGACAGTTCCGGCATCATCACCGGCATCTATTCCAACGGCACGAACCGTACCATCGGGCAGGTCGCGCTCGCCAGTTTCACGAACCAGGGGGGCCTGGAGAAAGCGGGGGACAACACCTTCCGCGTGTCCACCAACTCCGGCACGGCGAACATCGGGCCTTCGGGTATTGCGGGCAAGGGGAAGATTCTCGCCGGCAGCCTGGAAATGTCCAACGTCGACATGGCCGAGCAATTCACCGACATGATCGTCACGCAGCGCGGGTTCCAGGCGAACTCGCGGACTATCCAGACGGCCGATCAGTTGCTGCAGGAACTGCTCACCCTGAAACGGTAAATATGATAAAAGTCACCCGCCTTAATGGCAAGGACTATTTCATCAATCCGCATCAGATTGAGTCGATCGAGATACATCCTGACACCACCCTGTTGATGCTTTCGGGCAAATCAGTGGTGGTGCTGGAATCGGTGGATGAGGTGATCGACCGGATTGTTGCGTACCGCCGGCGGATCGGGTATTTTAAGAACGAGGAGTAACAGGAGTATATGGATATATCAACCATTATTGGTGTGCTCGGGTGCCTCGCCCTGCTCGTCATGGGCGTGTACACTTCCGGCGGCGCGTTGATCACCTACTGGGACCTGCCGTCGTTCTTAATCGTCGTGCTCGGGTCCTGGGTGGGACTCTTCACCTTCAGCAGCATAGGCACGGCCCTCGGCGTGTTCAAGACGATCGGGCTCACCTTCAAGACGCGCTCCCTCCACGAGCAGAGCATCATCCAAAAACTGATGGCCTTCTCGGACAAGGCGCGGCGCGAAGGGCTCCTCGCGCTGGAAGAGGAACTGGATGATCTGGACGACGAGTTCATGAAGAAGGGGCTGCGCCTCGTGGTGGACGGCACCGATCAGGAGATCATCCGCACCCTTATGGAAACCGAGTTGAATCAGGTGCAGGGAAGGCACGCCGAAAAACTGGGCGCGTTGAATATGTGGGCCACCCTGGCGCCGGGTCTTGGAATGTTGGGCACCGTTTTGGGGCTCATCGCCATGTTGAAGAACCTCGAGGACAAGAGCGCCCTGGGGCCCAACATGGCAGTCGCGCTTATCACCACGCTGTACGGATCGATGGTCGCCAACCTCTTCATGATTCCCTGGGGCGGCAAATTAAAGGCGCAGGATGAGGCGGAAGCAAAGGTGAAGGAAATGGTCATCGAAGGGGTGCTTTCGATTCAGGCCGGAGACAACCCGCGCATCCTCGCGACGAAACTGCTGTCCTATCTGAACCCGCTCGACCGCAAGACCGTTGAAGCGGAAGTCCTGAAGGACTAACGGGGGGGGGGAGTATGGCACGAAAGAAAAGAGATGCAGAGGGGCCCAAGGGTGAGTGGATAGTCACCTACTCTGACATGGTCACCCTGCTCCTCTGCTTCTTCGTCGCGCTCTTCGACACGACGGAGGCGGATCCCGCGCAGATGGCCGCGATGATCTCCGCGCTGAACAACATCGGCATGGGGGCCTCGACCGGCGGCAACACGCTTTCTACCGGCAAGAGCGCGGATCTGGGCAACACGATCATGTCGCTGCCTTCTGACGTGCAGGGGCGCTCGCTCGGCACCGCGCTCAAAAAGGCGATGAGCATCTTCAACCCGGAAGTGAAGTCCAACAAGGTCCGCATAACGCATGACGAGCGGGGGTTGGTGATAAGCCTCGCCTCGGATGTGTTTTTCGCGCCGGCCAGCGCCCGCATCAACATGGAGCAGAGCCGCGATATCCTGAAGCGCCTTGCGGCGCTGCTCTCGTCCGACGAGGAGGTGCGGAACCGCAAGTTCCGCATCGAGGGGCACACCGATGATGTGGACATTGACCCCGAGGGCCCCTGGGAATCGAACTGGGAACTTTCGACCACCCGCGCCATCGCGGTGCTGCATTCGCTTTCTGACCTCGGCGTGGACGAGCGGCGCTTTCAGGTGGCAGGCTTTGCCGACACGATGCCCCTCGCGTCCAACGACACGCCGGAGGGCCGTCAATACAACCGCCGTGTCGACGTCATCATACTCGACTCGGGACACTTGTAAACGAAGGAGAAAACCATGGCTGAAACTGACGATGTCAACCTCGACGAAGAGGAACAGACTGAAGAGGCCGACCAGAAAAAAAAGAAGGGCGGTCTCGGGGCCCTGCTGCCCACCATACTCAAATTTGCCGCCATAGGGCTCGGCGCGCTCGTCTTCATTGTGACGGTGTCGGTCGTCACCTATATGCTGATGAGCCGCGGTGGGCAGTCCCAGACGGTGATACCGGAAAACTCCCCCTACATGAGTACGCGGCCCGAGTACTCGACGAAGAACCTCGGCGCGCCGGTACGCACCTCGACGAAGGACGAGATTCCCTACTCCGTGGTGGTGGATATGCGCATCGCGTACGATCTGAATGACAACGCGGCGAACACGGAACTGACGAGCCGCACCGAGGAACTGCGCGACTTCGTCCGCAGTTACTTCCGCAACAAAACCGCGGCCGAACTCCAGCCCGAAAACGAGGGCCGCCTGAAACGGGATATCATCGAACTGCTCAACACGCGCTACCTGAACGTGGCGAAGGTGCGGGCGATCTATTTTGACCAGTTGGATGTTATGTCGTCTCAGTAGCGGCCCTGTCGCCCCCTACTCCCAGCCGCCGGCGCTGCCGGTCTTCGTGGTGTCCAGGTTCACGCTGACTCCGGCGTTGGCTTCGCGCTTCAGGGTGGTGCTGCCGATGAGGGCGTACACTGCCGCGCCGAGTTCGTTGTTGTCGGCGTCGCAGGTGTTCTCGGTGATGCTGCCGCCGCTCTTCGTGAAGGTCCCGTTTTTCACCGCCGCGCCGCCGCCGTACGCGTAATCCTGAGCCAAACCCGCATACGCATACACGGTATTGGTAGTGATGGTCCCGCCGCTCATGGTGAAAACGGCGCTGCTCCCCACATAGACGCCGCCGCCGTACGCATAGGGCCTCGATGCCATTGCGGTCGCCTTTGCGGCGTTCCCGCTGATCGTGCCCGCTTGCAGCAGGAACGTGCCGCCCCCTTCGACGCACACGCCGCCGCCATACGCCATGAATGCCGAGGTGGTGATCGTATTGCCGTTTATGGTACCGGACTGCATTTCAACGTGTCCGCCGCTTCCCGCATACACGCCCGCGCCGCGGCCTTCACCATAACTGCCGCTGAACGCAATGCGGTTGCCGCTGAGCGTCCCGCCGTACAAATAAAACGAGCCCGCGTCCACATACACGCCGCCGCCCGCGGCCGCCGCATTGTCACCCGACTTGTTGTACGTGTTGCCGCTTATCTTTGCGTTCGCCCCCAGACCGAGTATCGCTGAACCGCTCGTGACGGCTATAAGGGGCGCGGTGTTACTCGCGTGGCCTTGCAGGGTGACGTACTCGTGCACCGACAAGGTGACTCCCGCCTTCACCTCAAAGAGCGAGCCGTTCCCCGAAAGGCTTATGACCCTTTCCGTGTTTCCCGCGCCGGTCAGGGTGATGTGTACGGCTTTGCCATCGTAAGAGAGCGTCCTCGGCGCAAGGCTCTCGGCTCTGCGTACCACGATGCTGTAGTCCGCGCCGCTCTTCGCGTTGCTGTCGAGCCAGGTGAGCGCGGAGGCAAGCGAGTCGTCAGTGACGGTGACCGTCACCGTGTAGGTCTGTTGCGAACCGTCCCCTGCGGTGACTATGTAGGTCCGGGATGTAGAGAAGTCCTGCGCAGTACCTGAAGCAGGGTTTAGTGATGCGCCATTGTGCTCGATCGTGGGGACGAGTTCCGTAATGTTGACGATAGACGGCACAGTCACCGTAATGCTTGCTCCGCTTATGTTGCCGGTGATATCCTGAGCGGCGAAATTTTTAAACTTGAAAGACGTTATTGCTTTTGTCGTTGAAGAAATCATCGCGGATACCGGATCGGATATTTCACCCTCTCGGGAATCGCTTGCTACCGCGCTCACCTTGTAGTAGTAGCGCGTACCGGTGACACGGCCCGTATCATTGTAAGAAGCGGACGCTATTGTTCCGCCTATCTGGGCGTAGCCGGACGTTTCCTCAGTGGAGCGGTACAGTTTGTACGAGGCCGCGCTCGTGAGATGGTTCCACGAGACCTGTATGGTCTGCGTTCCTGTCAGCGGTGCGGCGGTAAGGCCGGTCGGGGTTTCAATTTTTGTCTTTACACTTACTACCGCCGTACGCGCGCCCTCACCGCTCTCGTTGACTCCGGCCACGGCAAAGTAGTATGTCGTCTCGGGAGTCAATCCGTAATAGGTAGTGGTGAAACCGGCGGTTGTCGTTCCCGCGGCCAACGTTCCCTCGGAAGTCCCTTTGTAGGGTTTGTAACTCAGCGCTCCTGCCGAGGCATTCCATGCAATGACTACCTCAGATGAGGTGTAACTCGACACCGTAAGGCCGCCGGGCGCAGGCGGCAGCGTAGGAACCTCAAGAGTAGTGGAGTGCGCGCCCGCCCCATACATATTCCTCGCAAGCACCGATATAAAGTAGGTCGTGCCCGCGGAAAGGCCGGTAAAGGTGTAACTTTCCGCAGTGGGACTGCCAACCATCGTTTTTCCCGCATTGGTTTCACCTATGTACACATCGTAAGACTCCACACCTGCGTTAACGGGCCTGGTCCATGACACACTGATCGCGTTTGCGGCCGCGCTGGTCTTTGTGAGCCCCGTGGGTGCGGGCGGCACGGTCGTGAAGGAATCGCCGGTAACCGTGACCGTCGCGGTATCGGAAAAAGCGTTGTTTGCCGCGGAAACTGCCTGAATGCTGAGCGTATCCGCCGCTTCGTTAGAGGCGACGGTCAACAGACCCTCGCTGTTGATAGTGGTGTTCGCGTTATGCGCCGTGGTGATCGACCAGTTAACCGCCTGCGAGGGATCAACGCCCGTCACTGTCGCGTTGAAGTCAGTTTGCTTGCCGCGAGTCACCGTCACTGTCTTTGGCGAGACGCTAATGCCGGTAACGGTCCCCGCTGCCGCAATGACCGGCCCTGCCGCCGCGCTTGCCAGTTCGCCCGTGTTCCCCGCGCGGCTCACCACGACGCGGATGTATTTCCCCGTATACGATTCGGAAACGGTATACGTTACAGATGCCGCGCCGGGTATGTCAACAAAGCCGGAGGCTTGTGTGCTGCTGTACTGCCACTGGTAGGATATGGCGCCGCTCCCCCCGAGCGAGGCGGTGACTGCCTGTAGTTGCACCCCCGCCTGCGCAGTGCCGCTCACCGTCACCGTACCGCTTAATAACGCACTAAGCGCTTCAAGAGTGATTGACGCATTTCCTTTGGTAAATGTGACTATGCCGAGGTATACAGCCTGTGCCTCGGATAACTCGTCTGTTTTGGAAGAAGTGAACACATAGAGTGCCAACTCATATTCGCCGCTCCCCGTGAATGAAACAGCCGCCCCGCCGTTTCCTTCGGCCCAGAGAGGGATAAGCGCCGAGCCCTTAACTACCTGCACACCCTCGATGCTGCTGCCCGACGGCTGCGAGGCAAGACCGTAGATTGTCTGGTCCCCCTGCGTTGCCACGGCGATGACGTACTTCCCTTCCAGCGCGTCGGCCCCGGTAAGGGTAAGTTCGTGTTTCGGCCTGGTATCCCCATTTGCGGGATTGGTACATCCGGCAGGAAGCAGCCCCGCCAGAGCACAGAGAAGCGCCCCCGCACGCAGCGCGTTTGTTACACCCCGGGCCCGGACGCTAAACTTGTCCCATATCTTTAGCCCACTCTGAAGAAACAGGATTTTAAGAATTTAACCGCGAATTATGCTAATGAACGCGAATTTTATTAAGAGTAATATTCGCGTAAATTCGTGT
>JAISTO010000140.1 GCA_031272575.1 Treponema sp.
TTCAAGAACCTCACCTATGTGCTGGAAAAAAAGCATCTCATAGACGCGGAAGATAAAGATTTTGTCGATAAAGCTTTGGACGCCGCTTAGGGCAGCGCCGATTAATGCGGAATGACGGAAGGGGGGAAGCCGCGGAATGACAGAGCGCCCGTCACTCCGCGCCTTGAACGCGGAGTCTTGCCGCGTGCGGCGTAAACGCCGCCAGATTCCGCGGTTAAACCGCGGAATGACGGAAGGGAGCGAGATGCGGAATAACAAGCGCATAAATGCGCCGCGCATTTATGCGCCGCCCTTCATCAGTCACTTGACCGGTTGTCCGCGGCGTTGGGGGCTGCCAGCTCCGGGAGGGGCTCCTTTACCCGCGTGATCGCGCGTGCGCGGCCTGTCGCCTCGTCCACCTCGATGAGCACCCCCTGCAATTCGGGGCGCGCGTATGCCTCGCGGGTCCAGTCGGGTATGCCGGAAAGGTACTCGCCTATGCGGGCTGCCGGGTCCGCGCCCCCTACCGAGTCCGCGCTGCCGGTGCGGCCCGCGTCCGTTACAAGCGCGGTGCCGCTGACGATGCGCTCGTCGGTGGTCTGCACGCGGGTGTGCGAGCCGAGCACCGCGCTGCAATGGCCCGCGGCCAGATGGAAGAGGGTCTGCTTTTCGCCTGTGGCCTGCGCGTGAAAGTCGAAAATGACGATGGGCGTTTCCGCGCGAAGGCGCTCCGCAAGCAGGGGGAAGGCCGCGTAGGGGTTGTCCCCATGGGTGCGGTCGAAGCAACTCTGCCCGAGCAGCACCGCCACGCCGACCTTGGCGCCCGCGGCCTTGTAGACGCGCAGCCCCCGGCCCGGGGCCTCGGGGCGCAGGTTGGCAGGGCGCAGCACGTAGGGCAGTTTGTCAATGTTTTCGGTAAGGTCTTTCTTGTAAAAACACCGCTCCCCCAGGGTGAGCACCTCGCAGCCGAGTTTGCGGAGGTAGGCGGCATGGCTGCGGCCCAGGCCGTTTCCGCCGGTGGCCCCGTCCGCACAGGCGATGGTAAAGTCAACCTTGTGCCGCGCCTTTATCTTCGGGAGCCCCTGCTTGAGCGCGTAGACCCCGGCCTTGCCGACAATTTCGGCCACGTAAAAAATGACCATACTATCCTAAATGAAATACATATACGCCGCGTCTTCGACCGTGCCGGCCAGGGACGCAAGCGTTTTGTTATCGATGACCTCGGCCACCGCCTCGTTCATGCGCTCGTAAAGCACACGGCGGAGGCAGCGGGCCATGCGCGTCTCGCTTTCGCCCGGGCGGAGCGGATCGACCACAAGCATATCGCCTTCGAGGAGGCGCAAAATTTCTCCAATGTGGACGTCCTGCGCCGGACGCGCAAGGCTGTAGCCGCCCAGGGCCCCCTTGGTCGAATGGATAAGGCCGGCGCGGCGCAGGATAACCGCCACCTGCTCGAGGCAGCGGATCGAAATGTGCTGCCGCTCCGCCACCGCGGCCAGGGTGACCTGCCCGTCCCCTATGTGCTCCGCCAGGTCGATCATGAAGCGGACGCCGTAGCGCCCCCGCGTCGAGATTTTCATATCGCATACTCCATGTCGGCCCCCTCGCAGGCGCGTGCCAGATCGGCCAGGCTGACCGAGTCGACGCAGCGGTTGATCGCCGCGGCCAGTTCCTCCCAGGTGCGCCGGGGCGCGCAGGAGGCGCTGATGGGGCAGAGCCGCTCCCCGCTGACGCAGTCGACCGGCTCGATGCGGCCCTCCGCCGCCCGCAGCACATCCCCCGCGCGTATCCGCGCCGGCACCCGCGCCAGACGGTAGCCCCCCTGGGGCCCCCGCTGCCCCTCGATAAGGCCCGCCCTGCGCAGCGGAATGAACAACTGCTCGAGGTAGCCTTCGGAAAGGCCCGTGCTTAGCGCGATCTGGCGGGTGCTCTGCGCCTCATCCCCGCCCTTGAGCGCCATGCAGAGCATCGCCTCGAGGGAGTAACGGCCCTTCGTGGATATTCGCATAAGGGTATGCTAGTAGAGTCACCGAAAAAAAGCAAGGGGGAGTGCGGACTGCTAACTTGCTTGCAAAAATTTTCAAGAAAGGGTATTATTTCCATATATGCGGATATGTCCATTAATCAAGGTGTGCCTGCTTTTCCCTTCACTTCTGCTGCGCGGCGGTTTGGGAACCGCGCAGGGCGCCGGCATCGCTGTAAAAGGTGAAACAGCGGCGGCACTTACGCTTGACTACAATCGCGCCTTCGGCTTCTGCTCTGCCGGGGAAATCACCGGCTCAGTCGAGTTGAACCGCGCCGCTGTGTTTCGCGCGGGGCTGCTGGCGGGCGGGGAAAGCCTTGACACGGAGCAGGGCGGCATCTTCCGCGCCGGCGCTTTTTTCGACATAGAGTACCGGTTTTTCTTTTCTAAAGCGGCGCTCGCCGTGCGGCTTTCTTACAAAAACAACGCCATCCCCCAATATATGTTTTCGGAATACGGCCTTGGTTCACTTGTGTCAATACAAGCATGGATTTTCGAGGCCGCCCTTGGATTGACGAACCGGTGGACTTTTTATGGACAGGGAGCGCCGCTGCGGGAACTTGTGCCGTCTTATCTGCTTTCGGTGCGGCTGTTTCAAAACGATAGATTCCGCGCGGGGCTGGCCGTTGCCAACTTTGACGCCTTCAACGCGCAAAACTTCGGCTCGTATTTTTACACGCTGTCCTGCGTCTGGCGCTTCGCGGGAAATTTTTCGCTGCTCAACGAACTCAGCCTGCACCAGGCAGGAAGCATCAACATGACCGCGAATTTTTACGGCATAGTCTACAAGGGGGGCCTCGTATGGACCTACTGAAGCGGGGCCGGGCGGCAGTCTGTCTGCTCCTTCTTTCCTGCAATGCCGACCTGGGCGGCTTTTTCGCTTCGACTGACCTGGACGAGCGCCTCGCGGCCAGGGACACCTTCGTTTTTCTTTCCGGGGATGACCTCCGCCTCACCCTGCCTGACGAGTACACTTTCATCCTGATAAGCGACACGCATATAACCGCGGACGACACGAAAGGCCTGGAGCGCATAGAGTCACAATTAATTGAAAGCGACCGGTTTATCGTGGTAACCGGTGATATTACCGACACCGGCAGCGAGGCGGAATTGCGCGCTTTTTTGGAGATTTTTGGCAGCCTGCCCATCCCCTGCTTCCCTGTTATCGGGAATCACGATCTGTTTTTTGGAAATTGGTCAGTTTGGAGAAAATTGATAGGATCGGCCACTTACCGGGCGGGCAGCGCGGACAGTTCCACCGACATCATCGTTCTCGATTCCGCGAGCGCCTTCTTCGGCGCGTCCCAACTCGAATGGCTGCGCGGCCAACTGCGCGGCTCTAAACGGCACACGCTGATATTCACGCATTGCCCGCTCTATCTCGACGGCACACTCAAATACGAGCAGATCACCGATTGGAAGGACCCCCTCGAGCGGGCAAAGTTTATGGCCATCGCCGCCGGCTCCTGCGAGGCCTTTTTTGCGGGGCACATTCATATACGCACGGACGTATCGCTCGGCGGACTGCGTTTCGTCACGATAGAAGATTACTCTGCCGGCCGCGCCTTCGCGCGCGTCTCTGTTGACCACAGCGGCCTGCACTGGCAATTCCTGCGCCTTTAGGCGTCCTCCCCCAGCAGCACCCGCAGCCAGCAGGGCGGCGTCCGCACCGTGAGCCCCGCGCCGCTTTCGCCCGCGCGGGCGCTGCAGCCCGCGTCAAGCAGGTCGCGCCAGACCCGCGCCCGCGCTCCTGCCGCGTCAAGCGCCCGCTGGGGGATGCGCACTTCGCCGGGGCTTTCGGCCGCGTTCAACGTGACGATAATCTGCTCGCCCTCGGCCTCTCTTAAGAACGCGGCATCCTCCGGCCCGGTGAAGAGTTCGCGGCAGAGGCCGCGCCGCAGCGCGGGGTGGCCGCGGCGCAGCGCGCTGAAACGGGCAAGCGCGCTGAAAAGCGCGTCCGCGTGTTCCGCGCGCTGCCAGCCCTCGTCCCAGGCCGGGCGGAGGGGCCGGTCGCTGTAACGCTCCTTTTCGCCCTTAATGCCATACTCGCTCCCGTAGTAGATCGAGGGCGCGCCCGGCAGACAAAAAAGGGCGCCGTAGAGCGGGAAGAGGTGCGCGCGCTTTTTCAGCACACTCGCGACGCGGTTCACATCGTGATTGTCCGCAAAATTGTAAAGCGCCAGGTCCCGGTAAAGCCCCTCGGGGCCGAACTGGCGCTTCAAGGCCCACTGCAATTCAAAAAAGTTTTTGTCATTAAATGATGACCAGAGCGCCTTGTACAATTCGTAGTTGGTGACCGAGTCGAGGCAGCCCTCGTGCGCGAGGCCGCGGTAATCGCCGGCCACGGTTTCGCCGAGCAGATAAAAGCCGGGCCGCTTTGCCTTGCCGCGCCGCGACAGTTCCCGCAAAAAATCTATGGACATCACATTCGCGGCGTCGAGGCGCAGGCCGTCAATGTCAAAAAGGTCTATCCACGCGTCGACCGCCGCGAAGAGGTGCTCCCGCATTTCCGCGCAGTCCGCGTTGAGTTTGACGAGGCTCGAATGGCCTGCCCAATCGGCGTACAAGAAGCCGTCGTTATGCTGATTGTTCCGCGAGAAATCGAGGCCCGCGTACCAGGCCGCGTAACGCGAGTTTTGCCTGTGTTCCCGCAGATCCTTGAACGCGAAAAAATCCCTGCCCGTGTGGTTAAACACCGCGTCAAGGATGACCAGTATACCCGCGTCGTGCATGGCGCGGACGAGCGCGGCCAGGTCGTCGTTGTTACCGAGCCGGCGGTCAACATGAAAGTAGTCGACCGTGTCGTAGCCGTGGCTTGCCGACTCGAAGAGCGGCCCGATGTAGAGCGCGTTCACGCCAAGCGCGCCAAGCCGCGGAATATGCGCCGCAATCGAGCGCAGCCCCCCGCCCGCCGGACACGCAAAATCGTTGCGCTCCG
Source organism: Treponema sp. (assembly GCA_031272575.1). Classification (GTDB taxonomy): domain Bacteria; phylum Spirochaetota; class Spirochaetia; order Treponematales; family Breznakiellaceae; genus JAISTO01. The sequence goes on from JAISTO010000140.1 coordinate 4,941, forward strand.
GCGCCCCGCAGAACCCCAGCGGGTAAAGGTGATAGAACACCTTGTCCGAAAAATCTTCCATAGGGTTTATGATTCCACAACCGGCCGGGGGCTGTCTATCACTCTTCCTGTATAATACTTAGAGTGGTCACTTCCCCCGTGTTTTCCGCCGGACGTTCGTAACGTATTATCACTTCGGTGTCGGAGCACTGAATGGGGCTGAATGCGATCTGCGCGTTCTCCGTGTAACGCATTTGCAGAAACTCGGCGGCCGTCACTGTAGTTGGGTCACATCCAAGCAGATAGAGACTGCCGCTCCGGCCGGTACTATCCGCAATAAAATTCGCGCGGCCCGTTATCGTGGTACGGTTTTGTTTATTCACATAAATAAAGACCATATCAGGCTTGCAGGTCATAAGGTAGTCGTCGTTTTCCAGTCTGACAGAAACGCCTGACTTGCCGATAGTGGGATTCAGCACATTTTTTATGAAGTTGAACACCGCGCCTCTCTCGACTGCATTGCTGGGATGCCCGCCCAAGCCCGTGAACGTGGTAGCGTCCTTCCCAGGCCTGCCCCGCTCGTCGAGTTGTAGTATTCTGCATTCGATTCTCCCGAAGTTATCAACAACGCCGGTGATAGAGTAGCACTCCCCCGCTTCTACTCTGCCCTCGAGGGTATGAGAAACAGGAAGCCTGCGGTTACCGTCATCGTACGTCACGGTGAAGATATGCATACCTTCCCCCACGAGTCCCTCCTGCGGACGACGCCTGCGGCCATCGAAATTGCTCCATCTGACTGCCACATTGTCAATATGCGTTACCGAAATCGCAGATTGCACCCGTATGACAGCCAAAGATTGCTCCGGCATCTCGTCGGGATTGAATGCATCCCTTTTAATGACGGCCGAAGATGCGCAGCCAATGAGATAGAAGCACAAGGCAACAACCCCCGCGGCCAAAATTTTGACTTTGCTCATTTTGTTCCCCCTTCTAAGGAGACAACCAAGTTGTCTCACAAGTCATTTTATTATAATCCTACCAAATCATTAGGAAAAAGTCAAGTTAATTTTAAGAAATCTCACGATAAACGCATAGACAGATTTTCCCGTCATTCCGCGGCTTGTCCCTCCGTCATTCCGCGGCTTGCCCCCCCCCCCGCCATTCCGCGGCTCGACCGTGGAATGACGTCCCCTGCCCCATGAAGGCGCACATGCGCAGCATTTTCCCCGGCATGACGGATGAAAAACACGAAGGAACAAAACTGAGCCTACTCCGAAAAGTCAGCAATTAAGTAAGTAAACGCGAATGAATGGGCAACTTTGTTGCCCCCTAATGTGGCGATATATCGCCCGAATTTTTGGCAACTGTGTTGCCGCCGAATATTACTCTTATAAAATTCGCGTTCATTAGCATAATTCGCGGTTAAATTCTTGAATTCTTGACTTCTCGGAGGGGGCTCAAATGAAAATTGCGGGAAAACTCCTGGCAGCCTGTAGCACTTTGAATAATTCGATGAAAAATTCGCGTGATTTCACGCTTTTCGAGGCTGCCGCGGACAAAGTCCGCTGGGAGTTTTTAGAGTAAATTTTTGCCTGCCCACTTGTAAGTGGACAGGCAAAAATTTCTAATTTTTAGTGCGCTTTAGTCAAAGCGCTACAAACTCCTGGTAGTCCGCGTAATTTGCGGCGAGGAGCGCGGGGGTGTCCAGGCCGTAGGGGCAGCGGGATGCGCAGAGGCCGCAGTGCCGGCACTGCGCGATTTTGGCCATTTTTTGCTGCCAGGCAGGGGAAAGCCAGCGTTCGGCGGGGGAACGGCGCAAAAGCAGGCTCATGCGGGCGCAGTTGTTGATCTCGATGCCCTCGGGGCAGGGCATGCAGTAGCCGCAGCCGCGGCAGAAACTGCCGGCCAGGTCCCCGCGGTCGCGCTCTATCGTCTCGAGCCCCGCCTCGTCGAGGGGCGCGTTCGCGTAACGGGCCGCGATCAGCGCGTCCAACTCGCTTTCCCGCTGTATGCCCCAGATCGGGAGCGCGTCGGGGAAGGCGCCGAACCAGGCGCGGGCCAGGGCGATGTCCGTAATCAGGCCCCCGCTCAGCGCCTTCATCGCGATGAAGCCCACATCGCGCTCTACGCAGAGCGCAACGAGCGCCTGTTCCGCCTCGGTGGACAGGTAGTTGAGCGGAAACTGGAGCGTCTGATAGAGGCCGCTCTCGACGGCTTCCCGCGCAAAGGGGAGCCGGTGGCTCGTTATGCCTATCGCGCGCACCTTGCCCTGTCCCATCGCTTTCAGCATGGCCTCGTAGAGGCCCGTGCCGTCCTCCGGACGGGGAACGAACGCGGGGTTGTGAAACTGGTAGATGTCAATATAGTCCGTTTTTAAAAGTGACAGGCTCGTCTCGAGGTCCTTCCAGAAGTCCGCCGCGTTCCGCGCGGGGGTTTTGGTGGCAAGCCCGAACTCATAGCGGCGGTGCGCGAGGCAGCGCCCGATTTTCTCCTCGCTGTCCGAGTAACTACGCGCCGTGTCGATAAACGAGAGCCCCGCGTCGAGCGCCTTCCAGAGGAGCCGACCAGCGGTCGAAAAATCGACCCGCTGTAAAGGAAGCGCCCCGAAACCGTCGCTGTCTTCGCAGAGTTCCGTGCAGCCCAGCCTGACGCTGTAACAGCGCCGGGGGTATTTTTCAATCGTACTCAATTTTGATATGCTCCTGAAAATCGCGATGGCGCATCTTCAGCAGGAAGATGCCGTCGCTTTCCCGGTAAACCCAGCCGGGGGAATTGTAGCGCTCGAAGGCAGGGTCAGAGCGGTAATCCCCGCCGTAAATTTGCACCTTGTTGAAATTGCCCAAGCCCCGCAGCAAAAGGTAGTGCGTCTCGCCCACGGGGAACGTGAGCGACAGATCGAGCGTCTTGCCGCTCCGATCGGCCCGGATTGCGGAGGCCGCGGTCCAGGCCCAGAGGCCCTCGCCGAGCGGCGCCTGCCGGGGGTGGTACGTGCCGGCCCCCAGGGCGCGGTAAAGGACGGCGCTCGAAACGCGCGGGGCGGCGCTGTCGGCATAGAAGGCGCCGTCGCGGCTGACCAGGACGGCCCCCACGAGGCTGCCGTCCCCCCCGTCCAGCGAGAGCGCCGAACTGATGAGGGAGCGCCCGAGGCCGGCCCAGGCCTCCTCCGAAGCGGCGCCGGCCCAGGCAAGGAGCGCCCTGCCGAGGCGGAGGCAGTAGGCGGCGTCAGCGCGGTCGTTGCGGAAGACGAAGACGCGGTCCCCCTCCGGGCTCTTTTTCAGCCCCTCCGCGATGAGGCCGAGCGCCCTTGCGCGGAGGCCATCGAAGGGGTTATCCTGCTCCGCGGCGGAGAGGCCGGCGGCCCCGGCAAAGGCAGCCCAGCCTTCGAGGACGCCCGCCGCGTGTTCGAGCGCGAGGCTCTCGGGGGGGAGAGCGGCGGCGGAGGCCGCAGCGCTTTCGAGCAGCCCGGCATAGCCGCGCACCTGAAGGAAGGCGGCCGCGTCATCCTCGGCGAGGAAGGACAGCGGCTTTTCGCTTATTTCGGCGCTGAGGCGGCTCACGACGGCCCGTTCCGCGTTTAGCAGTTGGCTGGCCGCGGCGCCGAGACCCCCGAGGTACACGGCCGATTCCCAGGTGCGCTGCCGCCCGTTGAGGAAGGCCTCCCCGACAAGTTCGCGGCCCGCGCTGAAGCGCCCCCGCTCGAGCGCCTCTGAGAGGCAGGCTATCACCGTGTTCTCGTCCGGGGCGCCGGCCAGTTGCCCCGCCCAGATGGGGAAGTTTTTGTCGCGCCATGCGGCGAGCGCCGCCGCGAAGGCTTTTTCGTCCGCGCCCTGCGGCACGACGAAGGCCGCCGGATCGAAGCCCCGCTCCGCCGCCTCGTCAACAGCGGACGCCTTTTTTGAAAACTGAAGGGACGCAAGAAGGACGAAGATGCAGAGGTCAACCCAGAGGAAAAGCAGCGCCCTCGAGACATAGTGCTTTCTCATGCCGTCATGCTAACGCAAAAGGGGGAAGGGGGTCAAGCCTTGCCTCTCCCCCCCGCGCGCGCTATACTTCATCTATGACTGCCAGGATCGCGCTGCGCTCCGGGGCCGTGCTGCGTCTTGGGGGCAGGCCGCTCGTGATGGCCATTGTCAACTGTACGCCGGATTCGTTTTACGCCGCGAGCAGAAGCCCCTCAGTGGAGGAGGCGGTCGAGCGGGCGCTCCGCGCGGAGGCTGCCGGCGCGGACCTTGTGGACCTTGGCGCGGAGTCGACCAGGCCCGGGGCGGCCTACGTTCCCGAAGCCGAGGAGCGCCGCAGGCTCATCCCCGTCATAAAGGCGCTGCGGAAAGCGTCGCGTATCCCCCTTTCGGTGGACACGCGCAGGGCGGCAGCGGCAAAAGAGGCCCTGGACGCGGGGGCGGATATCATCAACGATATATCCGGCCTCGAGGATGACCCCGCGCTGGGGCCCCTCTGCGCGGAGCGGGGCGCCCCTGTCATCCTTATGCACAAACGGGGGGACCCGCTCTCTATGCAGGAGACCCTCGCCCCCTACCCGAACGGCGTCGTCGAGGACGTACGCGCCGCCCTCGAGCGCGCGGCGGAACGCGCCCTCGAGGCGGGGCTGCCGCGCCCGCGCGTCATCCTCGATCCCGGCATAGGCTTCGGCAAGAGCGTCGAGGACAACCTCCGCCTGATAGCGGCGCTCCCCGCGCTCCGCTCGCTGGGCTGCCCTGTTCTCGTGGGCCTTTCCCGCAAGAGTTTCCTGGGCGCGATAACGGGCCGCGGGATCGAGGAGCGCCTCGCGGCGAGTGCCGCCGCCGCCGCCGCGGCCGCTCTCCTGGGCGCGGACATACTCCGTGTGCACGACGTCCCCGAAACGGTCGACGCGCTCAAAACAGCCTGCGCTATCCGGGGCTATATCCGCATCGGAATCGGCGGCGGCGGCTCTTTTTGAAGGGCGTTTTTTACGGCAGAAGAGGCCATCGCGGCGGCGCCGCGCCGTCATATTCTGCGCAGATTTTTGTGGGACGGGGGGGGGGGACGCACGGTTTTTTCCGCGCTTTTTCGCACCGCGCCCGGGGCTATACCGCGGATTTTTTTGAATACGCGGCAAAAGTACGCCTGGTCCTGAAAGCCCGCGGCGTTCGCTACTTCCAGAATGGTATCGCTCGTCGAGAGCAGCAGTTCCTCCGCGAGGAAGCAGCGGTAGCGGTTCAAATACTCCCAGGGCGAAAGCCCCAACTCGAGGCGGAAAATCCGCGTGAGGTAATCCTCGCTTACGTTGACCGAGTCCGCCAGTTTCCAGCGGGTAATGTGATCCGCCCCATGCCGGTCGAAGTAGAGCAGCACCTTTTTGACGACCGCGCCGGTGTGCGAGGGCAGCATCTCTTCACCCTCGCGGTAGGCCTTCAATTTGGCGCGGAAATCCGGCGACGAGGCCGCGGCGCTGTGGCAGATGACGAGGCGGGGGTACTCGCAGAGGCTCGTGACCCCCGCAACGCTGCCCGGGCCGCTCCCTATGCGCCTTACCACCATGATGATGGGGACGTTCTGTGTGCGGGGGTGCTTGCGGATAATCTCCGCGGCTTCCGCGCTGAGGTGGTTCAGCAGGATGATGGAGGGGGACACGGCCGCGGCGGTCTCCTCGAAGAGCGCGAGCGAATCTATGCGGATGGCGTCATCCTCGTCGTCCCAGATCGGCTCCCAAAACTCGCGGCTCCCCACGAGGAGCGCCGCCCCCCGGGGCCGCGCCCCCAGGGCCTTCTTTGCCGCGTCCGTGATCGTGCCGTCCGCCGGAGCTATACCCCAGCAGAGGAAGGGCGCCTTTGCCAGGGCACTGCTGCTGCTCAGAAGCAGGGCCTTCGCGAGGCCCCCGGCCTGCGCATCCCGCGCGTTCCACACCACCAGCGCGATTTTTTCCGGGGCCGCCAGGGCCTTTTCCATGTTGTCCTCTATGGGGATATCGAGGAAGGGCCCCAGAAGGCCGGCAGGGTCCGCGAGCGCCAGGATCCTCTCGTCCGGCGCGGGGGGCCTGGCCTCGGCGACGCTCCCCTCGAGGCAGGGCCAGGGGAGCGTCGCCGCGCAGCCGGCATCGTCCGCCGCGAAGGCGCCGCCGTGCATAAGGATGATCTGCTCGGCAAGCAGGAGGTTCCCGCCTCCCCCCTCCGCGGGATTCAGGGGGCCCTTGAAGCGCGCCTCGAGCCCCTTCCTGAGGGGGAGGCAGGTGCAGGTACCCGGGTAAGACTCTTTTATCAAACTGAAGGCATTCGAGAGGCGAGCCGGGTCCCCGGAAATGAGGGGCAGGTTTCCCGCCCCCGGGAGTATGTCATCAATGTTGATTAGGGTCTTGCGGAGCGCGTAGTTGTGCACACGGGTCGCCGCGAGGTCCACGAAACTTTCGGTGTCGGTCTCGCGGGACCTGACGAAGTCCCTCAGCGAGTGCAGTTCCGCCGCTATGCCCACCCGCGCCTCCGCGTCGAGGCCCCCGTCCGCCGCGGCCAGGGCCTTTTCGAGCGCCTCGAGCCTGTGCCGCACCGACGCGAAGGGCTCGTACAGTTTATGCTCGAGCGAACGGATGAACTCGCTCTTCGCCCACTCGGTCTGCTCCGCGGTTCTGCGGGCCCGTTCGGTTTCTTCAAGTTGAAAAATACCCTTCAGCGCGTAACTGACCGCGGTGCGGAGGTCCTCGAAGAGCGGCCCGTCGTAAAACGCCGCGTCGTGCAGGAAGTAGCCGAGGGACCTGCTTTCGATGAAGAGGGGCTGCACGAGGAACACGCCCTCCCCGAGATGGTCCTGCAGCGCGCGCGGGAGTATCCATTGTGCGGGAAAGGGCTGCTCCTCGCCGCCGCCCGCCCCCTCGGGGCTAAAGCAGCCCGCGCAGACCGACACCCGCTCGTCCTTATAAAGCACCACCGCCCCCCTGGTAATGCCGATGCGCGGAAGGTACCGGGCCAGACTCTGCGCCAGTTGCTGCCGGTCGCGCGCGCCCAGCAATTCGCACTTGAGGGAGTTGAGGATCGCGTTCCGTCTGTCCTTTGCATAGGTCATTTTGATGGTCTCACGATTCCGCACGCGAAAAAAACTGTGGTACAGAGGACCTTCCACCCGGCCCCGGAGCGCCTCGGGGAGCCGCGCCATAACCTCTCCCGCAAGCAGGAGGACCTTTTCCATATCGCCCTCGGCCTCGAAGAAACGCGCGAGGAGCCGTTCAAAGCGGCTCAGCAGCAGGGGGACATTCCCCGCAAAGAGCGGCTCCAGAAGCGGGGGGATAAGGACGCCGCAGAGGCGCTCGTTGAGGTGCAGGCGCTCCGCGGCCAGGGCCGCAATCGTCCGCGGGCTGAGGGGGGCTTCTTCCGCGTGAGGGGCAGCGTGAGGGACGCCATCCCCGGCGCCGCAGCCGCAGGACTCCCGGATCACGAGTTCCGAGTCGAGGACGATATCCTCTTCGGCGCTGCGCTTCGGCCTGTCAAGTATGCCCTGCAAAATGCCGAACGCGCGGGAAGCCAGGGCCTTCCAGGGTATACTCACCGTGGACAGGGGGGCCTCGGTGATGTGGCACTCTTCGGAGTTGTTGAAGCCGGCCGCGAGAAAATCCGCGGGGATATGGTAACCCTTGCGGGCGAAGTAGGCCAGGGCCCGCAGCGCCATCAGGTCGCTCGAGCAGATCAGGGCGTCGAAGTCACGGCCCGGCGCCAGATGCCGTTCCTCGAACAACTGCGCGGCCGCGGCCTCTCCCGCCTCCCAGTCGAAGGGGGAACTGACGAGCGGGCTGGACGCCGGCTGGTAGAGCCCGGCCCCGGCAAGGGCGTCCCTATACCCCTGGAACCGCTCCATCGCCGAGTGGTGAAACTCAGGGCCGCGGATAAAGGCTATCCTCCTGGCCCCATGCGCTTTTATGAGGTGCGTGGTGAGGGCCTTCATGCCCGCATAGGCGTCAAACTCGACGCAGGAACGCCCCGGTATTTTATAGGCAATGCTGACAAAGGGCAGCGGATCGAAACTCTGGTGCAGGTGATCGAACTCGTCCCGCGACTGGGTGTACTGTATGGTCGAACTCCAGGTGATCAGCCCGTCGAGATTTTCGATGTTCACAAGCGAGTAGACCGAGTTGCGCAGGTTCTCGGAATCCTGGCCGCAGTTGAGCCGCCCCCCCGGAAAGATGAAAAGCGAGGTCCCCTTCCTGCGCGCAATTCGGGCGAAGCACGACCAAACCTCTCCCGCGACCCCCACGTGTATACCGGAAAGGATGAATCCTATGCGCCGCTTGCTATCCATGCCCTGCTCCTTAAAAAAAAGCGATGGACCGTAAGCCGGGTTCTGTTTTATGCCGCCATCTATCTTGACCCTGCCTTGCAACAGGGTTCCAGCAGCCTACCCGGCGGTATCGAACGGGCCGTTCACCGCCTGTTTGGCTTTGCTCCTGACGAGGCTTGCACGTTTCCGCCCGTACGCTCAAGCGCCCGCGCGGAATCTTTTCCGCGCCGTTACCGGCGCGGCGGTGGGCTCTTACCCCGCCTTTTCACCGTTTCCCGGCGCGCCTTGCGCCCCAGGATGTGTCTTTTCTGCTGCGCTCTCTGTCGAAAGCGGCATTGCTGCCGCCCCCGCCCGGGAGTTACCCGGCGTCATGCCCTGCGGAGCCCGGACTTTCCTCCCCCCGCCCGCAAAGGCAGGGAGCGGCGGCTCGTCCATCGCGGGACCATGGTAGCACAAGGCGGGGGAGGGGTGTCAAGGGGGCGCGATGCCCCCTTGCTTAAGTGCCCCCTTTTTCCTATACTGGGGGGTATGTACCGTTACAGGCCGCTTCGGGCGGCGATACTTTGTTATGAGGCGCTGCGGCTCCTGTGTATGGCGGCGTTTTTCGCGGGGGCCGAGGGGGTTGGGCGTTACTACCTCGGGGCTAACGGCCTCTTCCTGCTCGCGGCGCTCTCCCTGCTGACGAACCCGTCCGCGGCCCGGCACTGCATCCCGCTCTACGGGGCAGGCAAGGCCATCGCGCTCGTGCTGCCGCTGGCAGGCGCGATCGCGGCGCTTTCCGGGCTGGCAGACGGGGCGCTCCCCTTCGCGGGGGGAGCGGGCGTCTATCAACTTATAGCGGCGTTTTTTGTCTGGTGCGCGGACGCGCTCACGCTCGCGCTCTGCCCGCTCCTCGCGCGGGGCCTTAAGCGGGAGGAGCCGCGGGAATGCGCGTAATCCCCCTAGCGAGCGGCAAGGGCGGGGTGGGGAAGTCGCTCTTCGCGGCGAACCTGGCCGCGGCCTTTGCGCAGGCAGGCAGCCGCGTCGTCCTTGCCGACCTCGACCTCGGCGCGAGCAACCTCCACCTGGCGCTCGGTGTGCGCGCCCCCAAAAGCGGCATAGGCGCCTTTTTGTCAGGCGGGGTCAGTTTCAGCGCCTGCGTCACCGGGACGGATATCCCGCGCCTCCGCTTCATTGCGGGTGACACCGAGATTCCGGGCATCGCGAACTTAAAGGCCGCTCAGATAAAGGCCCTCGCCAAAAACCTGCTCGGCCTCGCGGACACGGCCGACATCCTCATCCTCGATCTCGGCGCGGGCTCCCACCAGGCCATCATCGACTTCTTTTTGCTGTCGAAGGGGGGCATCGTCATATCCGCGCCGGCGCTCCCCGCGATTCTGGGCGCGTATGTGTTTTTGAAAAACGCGGTCTTCCGCCTGCTTGTCACCTCGTTTCCCCGGGGAACAAAGGCGCGCGCCGCGCTCGAGGCAGGCGGCGCGGGGGGCGGGCCGCTCAGCATACCCCGCCTTTTCAAACAGATTGAACAAATTGACGAGCCCGCGTACCGCGCCTTCAGGAAGCGCTTCGACGCCTGGCGGCCGCAACTTATAGTCAACTTTCTGACCGACAGAAAAGATTCTGACGCCGCGTCAAAAATTCGACGCTCCTGTAATGAATTCCTCTGCCTGCGCGTCGATTGCCTCGGCGCCGCTTACCGCGACAGCCTGCAGGATACGGCGCTCGCGTCGGGTATTCCCATCATCCTCTATAAACCCGACTGCCTCCTCTCGCGGGCCGTGTACCGCATCGCGGATAAAATCCGCGAAACGCCGGAGGAGGCGCTCCCCCCGGACGAGCGTCAGATAGAGGCGCGCTTTCAGGAGGCGGACGCGGAGGCCGCCGCCGATTTCGCGGAGCGCGGGGATTACATCGGGGAACTGCTGCACTCGGGGCTGTTGAGCGCGGGCGAACTTGCCGAGACGGTCAAGACTCAGCAAATTGAAATTAACAAGTTACGCAAGGAAAATAATTTCCTGAAATATACCCTGGCGAATGCCCTGCAAAAGAGGCAAATGAGGTGACTATGCCATTGTCGATTCCGTTTCCATCCTGGCTTAAGCCGGAAATTATTCCCGGGCTGCCGTTCCGCTGGTACGGCTTAATGTACATCGTCGCGTTCGGCGCGGCGTTCCTGCTCTACCGGAAGCAGGTGCGGGAGCGCCGTTTCCCCATGACGGACGATCAACTGTCCGCGCTCTTTTTCTGGGGGATACTCGCGCTCCTCGCGGGCGCGCGGCTCTTCGCGGCCTTCGTGTACGACACGAGCGGGACCTACTACCGCGAGCCCTGGCTCGTGTTTTGGCCCTTCCGTAACGGCCGCTTCACCGGGCTGCAGGGCATGAGTTACCACGGCGGCGTCATCGGGGGCATAGTGGCCATCATCGTTTATTCGAAGGTGAAGGGCTTCGAGTTCCGCGAGACCGGCGATATGTTCGCGGCCAGCATCCCGCTGGGCTACACGGCGGGCCGGCTGGGGAACTTCATCAACGGGGAACTCTACGGCCGCTTCACGCGAATGCCCTGGGGCATGACCTTCCCGCAGGGCGGCATAGCCCCGGGGGACAGCCGTTACGCGGCGATCAAGGCCGGCGCGGAAAGCATGGGCTTCGATGTGCCCGCGTCCGGCGTCATCAACCTGCCGCGGCACCCGTCACAACTCTACGAGATGCTCCTCGAGGGGGTGCTGCTCTGGATCGTCATCTGGATAGTGCGCAACCGCAAGCCCTTCAAGGGCTTTCTGATCAGCCTCTACATCGGGGGCTACGGCCTCGTCCGCTTCTTCCTCGAATACTTCCGCGAGCCCGACGCGGATATGGGCTACCCCCTCCAGTTCGTCAAGACGGACCTGCCGCCCGCGCTCGGGCACCCGGCGCTCTGCTTTTCCACGGGCCAGCTCCTCTGCCTGGGCATGATCGCGGCCGCGGTCGTGTGGGGCATCATCGCGCGCAGGCTCCCGAACAGCGCGCCCGTGCGGGTCTACCCGCCGGCCGGCGCGGAACCGGCGAAGAGCGTCAGCGCGGAGGAGCGCAGCGCGGCCCGCAACAGCCGCCGGAAACTGCGCCGCAATCTGCGGAGGCGCTGAGGGCGCGGAGTCTCGCCCCGTGGGGGGCAGATTCCGCGATCAAGTCGCGGAATGACGAGGAGCCGTGCCTTGAGCGCGGAATGACGAGGAGCCGCGCCGCGCCTTGTGTCCCCCGTCAAACATTCTACTCAGATGCCGGCTGTTTTATGCCGATACACAAACTGAGGTCACTATGTTTTCTCCAGAACTGAAACAACTGCTGATACAGGTAATCTGTTCCCGTGAGGTGATCGGGGTTACCGCGGCGCTCGTTATTTATTTGATACTCGTGAATTACGCGGCGAGTTCCCGCCACAGGAAACGCCGCATCGCGCTGCCCGGGCTGCCCCGAAAGCGGACGAAAGCCCCGGCGAAGGCGGCAGCCAGGGCAAAAGAAGACGAGGATCTCGATCTTGATGACGAGGATGAAATCCCCGCAAGAAAATCCCGCCGCAAGTAACGTATGAAACGAATCATTTTAAAGCGGGGTGAAGAAATCCGCATACGCGCGGGGCATCCCTGGGTCTACGATAACGAAATTGACAAGGTCGTTCTCCCGGGGCCGGCGGGGAACGCCGCGCATCTTGAATGCGGCGAGACGGTCGATGTGGAAAGTTTCCGCAAGGAGTACCTCGGCAGGGCTTTCGCGAACCCCGCCTCGAAGATCGCGGCGCGGATCTGCACCCCCTCGAAAGACGGCATCGACGAAGGTTTTTTTAAACGCCGGATTCGGCAGGCCCTCGAGCGCCGCGTTTTTGCGGGGCTTGGCCCTCTGCGCGAGTCATTCAGGCTCGTTTTCGGCGAGGCGGATTTTCTGCCTGGCCTGATCATCGATTGCTTTACCGGCTGGCCAGCCCTGGAAGCGGAGGCGCTCCCGGAAAGGCCGCTGCGCTTCGAGTCCGCGGCCGCGGCGCTCGGTCCTCCGCGCGCCTGCCTCGCGGTGCAGTTTCTCTGCGCGGGGGTAGAACTCCGCCGCGCGATGATTCTCGAGGCGATCAAACAAGTGTTCGAAGGCGGGGCGGGCCCCGGCGGCTTCCCCTGCCCGCTGCCGCGCCTCGAGTGCATCATCGAGAGGTCCGCGGCAAAGGCCCGGGAGCGGGAAGGGCTCCCCCCCTCGGAGGGCTTAATTGAAGGGACGCTTCCCCAGGGGGGGCTCCTCATATTTGAAAACGGCCTCCCCTTCGCGGCAGACCTGGGCGAGGGGCAGAAGACCGGGCATTTTTTGGACCAGCGGGAAACGAAGGCCCTGGCCGGCGCCTGGGCCGGAGCGATCTTTCGGGAGCGGGGCTCGCTTCGTTTTCTCGACGCCTTTTCGTACACGGGCGGCTTCGGCATACACAGCTGCCGCGGCGCTCTGCATCTCGCGGGGCAGATCAATCGGGAAAGCGATGCGGACGTGAAGGGGCTCTGCGTTGACTCGTCCGCGCCCGCGCTCGCCTGCCTGAAACGCAATGCGGCGTTCAACGGGGTAACTTCGCGCATCGACGCGGTGGAATCGGACGTCTTTACTTTTTTGAGTTCCGCGGTTCGTCAAAAAGAGCGCTTCGATATGATCATTCTTGATCCCCCCGCGTTTGCAAAAACGCGCTCCTCGCTTGCCGCCGCGCTTTCCGGATACAAAGAGATCAACCTGCGGGCGCTCTCGCTGCTCCGGCGCGGCGGCGTACTGGTCACCTGCTCCTGCAGCCAGGCGCTCGACGAAGCGGGGTTCCGCGCCATGCTCAAAGACGCCGCCGACGACGCGGAGCGCCGCCTGCAGTACCTCGCGTTTCTTTCGCAGCCCGCCGATCATCCTATCCTCGCCGGATATGACGAATCACATTATCTCAAATGCGCTTTTTGTCATGTGCTTTATTGATACATCACCAGCAAAGGCCGCGGTGATAAAGCGTACACTTCTTTCGGCGTTAAAAGCGGTTCGTCGTAGCCCGCGCCTTTTATGCCGAGGTTGTAAAAAAGTTTGAAACCTTTTACCGGCAGATTTTGCGCGGACGCGTTGGACGCGTACGATTGTTTTTTTAGATGCGGCTTTCCAAAGCCATCCGTGCAGTGTACCACTCTTACTTTTGGATAACCCGTTACTACTTTTTCACGATTGCTTATCATCTTCCCATTGAATTGGTGAATGACAAGCATACGCTCGCCTGCTATGTTGTGCTCGATCAGGTATTCGCTCATTGCTTTTTGCGCGGCGTTCAATTCGTCCGCGCGGACAGAACCAATTTCCTGCATGGGCTTTGTCGTGCGCCACTCCGGATCGAGAGCGAGATGCACATTCGGATATGCGAGATAGGGCAGCATTTTTTTCAGCGACGCCACCGGCTCGTAACGCCCGATCTGGTGATCGAGAAAGATCAGCATGTCATGCTCGGCCGCAAATTTAATGTAATCGAGGATGACCGCATCGCTGAGTATGCCGATCTTCCCCTCGGGCCACACGGTGCCGTAAATTAAATAGAACGCCTTTTTTATATTCCTGCCGCCCGATTGTCTGCCGTACTCGTCCGCAAGTTTTGTAAGCATGCGGTACAGATCGTTTTTCGAGTAGCGTCCCAAAATGCCCATGTTCCTGGAAAGCGGGTGTCCGTAAAACGCGAGCACGTCATTGTTCAAAATGATCGACTCGATCTCTCCGGAACCGCGGTACGTGTTGTACTCATCTTCCGTCATTACCCAGTAAGGCATCGAGGTCTCGCGCGCCTGCGCCAGGGAAAGATAATCGATGGAATACGCGGCGGGGAAAACCGGCGTACGCGTTTGATGCGTCTCCGGCATACTCGCGGGCAGCATGACATTCTGCGCGAATAGTTTGGAAACCGAAAAAAGAAAAAAACCAAGCCGCAGAAGCATACTCTTGTGCGTCCGGCGGCCCTTCCCAAAAAAATAAATCATGGTAATTACTCTATCGGCATAAATCGGCCCAAACTTTAGGAAAATGTTAAAATGGACGGGAGCGCCTTCAGACTCCGCCCGCAAGGAGCGCGGTGTCCCCGAAGGTTTTTCCGTACAAAAACTCGAACAGGAAACGGAGGTCTTCGGGGGCCAGGCCGGAGAAGGCGCAGCCGCAGTAGGTGCGGGTTTCGTCCGCGCACTGGCGGGCTATGACCGCGCTGCAGCAGATCGTTCTGCCCGGGGCGCTGAGCCGGAGCGCAAGTTCCGCCCCCGGCCGCAGCGCGGAGGTAACCGCCGGCGCGGACGACGCGAAGAGCAGCCCGGACGCGCTTATGTCGAGAATTTCCCCGTAAAACGGTTCGGGCTGGACGCGGCCCTCCTCGAAGTACGAATGCACCTTGAGCGAGTAGACGAATATACGCGCAAACTGCCGCGCCGTTTCGAGCGCGTTGTGGTCGAGGCGTTTTTTTGCGCTTTCATTTTTTATCCACAGATGTATGCAGCCGATAATGTAATCGTAAAAGATGATTGGCACCCAGAGTTCCGAGGCGATGCCCTTGCCGCGCCGCGTTTCAAGGTAGAGCGCCGCGGCGTCACCCAGGCGGCAGGGCGTCTGCCCGGGCGTCTGCCCAGGCGTCCGCTCCGGCGCGTCATCTGCGCGCGCAAGGTGCGTTACGCACGAGACGCGCGTAACGCTGTCGGAAAACGCGCGGAACACCTCCGCGGTGACAATGTTTTTCGCGTACTCGGACTCGGTTTCGATGAAGGCGTCGTTTGTTGACGGGATGAAAAGCGCCTTGCCGGTTGCCGCGACGAGACGCTCCTCGAAGCCGCCTCCCGGGTGCGTGTTGTGGAAAAGGGTAATCTGGTGCCCGTCCGCGCAGCCCGCTATCCACGCGGTCAACTGTTCTTTCAGCGATTGGAGATTTTTGGGTTTTGCATTCGCGGCGATATGCTCGATTTCCCCGGACTCCCAGACTGCCGCTGTTGGATACGAAAGGGCGTAGCGGTCACCGTAGACGCTGAACGAGACGTCGAGGTTCGCGGGCATAAGCACCCGTGAAAAAGTGCGGTCGAGATTTTTGTAAATGAAAAGCGGCGCGTCCGCGGTAACGCTGTCATCGTTCCATATCTGGGGCTTAATCGAAAAACTGAAGACCTGCCCCTGGTACTCGAAGACGAGGTCCATTTTTTTATGCAGGCGGATTCTCCCGGACAGACTGTCCGCTTTGAAGTGGAGTTTTTCGGCAGGCGGTTTTATCAGACGGAACACAACATCATTTTTGCTTTTGTGGTGCACAATCGGAATGCGCTCGTCGTAAAGCCGCTTGAGAAAAAATTCTTTCTCGATTCGTTTTACCGGAACAGCCATGGCGCGTCCTTAATAAAAACGCTGATAGGGGGTGAAATCGAAATGATACGGTTCCTCCCCCTCGTTCAAATCGCGCGGGTCTTCGAGGATGATGTCGTCCACGCGCCACTTGCCCCCTTCTTCTACAAGGTACAGTTCACCCGCAATCCATTGCTGCCTGCCGATGAAGCGGAACACAAACGAGGTGCTGCCGTCTGCTTCTTTACGCCCCCCCCCCATACGGTATTTATCCGGATCGATCACCTTTAGTGATTCGAGCAGCGCGTCGCGCTTTTTCGCGCTGAGGCCGGAAAAGCCCGCCGCGCTCTTGTCCCCTTTTTGCAGACCCTCCGCGAAAGTACGCGCGAGTTTGTACGCGTTGTCATCCGCGCCCCCCTGCCCGAGTTCGCCTATCACGAGGTCCTCCGGATACCTGGGCGCTTCCCCCCGCTGCGGGCGCAGCAACTCCTGTGGGATAGTCTGCGGCAGCACGAGCGGCTGCACCTGCGGCTGTGTTGCCGCCGGCTGGGCTGGAACCGCCGGCTGCGCGCCCGCGGGCTGTGCCGGAGCCGCCGGCTGTGCGTCTGCGGGCTGGGCTGGAACCGCCGACTGCGCGTCCGCGGGCTGTGTCGGGGCTGCCGGCTGTGCCGGGGCCGCGGGCTGTGTCGGGGCTGCCGGCTGCGCGTCCGTGGGCTGCGCCGGGGCCGCGGGCTGCGCGTCCGTGGGCTGGGCCGGAGCCGCGGGCTGCGCGTCCGAGGGCTGCGCCGGGGCCGCGGGCTGCGCGTCCGCGGGCTGTGCCGGGGCTGCCGGCTGGGATGCCGCGGGCGGCTGAGCGGACGTATCGCCCGGAGGGGCGGCGCCGTCCTGCCCCTGCAGGGCGAGGGCCGCGCAAAGGAGGAATAGCGTGAAAAGGGAAAAACGCCTGCATCGCATACGCTTAGCCTTCCCTCCGCCAAAGAACCCGCAGTGGCCAGACACCCGCATAGTGCGCATCGTAAGTAATGATGGATGCGGACGAATAACTAAGCGTGAATCTGATTTCCAGGACGTCTGAATACCCCGCCTCGTTTTTCACCGTTACATAGGCTATGTAGGCCGTCCCATTGACCAGACCGGTGACATTTACCATTGTAGGATTGTTCGCCGTTGCGCTGCTGGTGACGTACGCCCGGATATAGCTGGCGTCAATGCCGCTGTAGCTGTATGCGTTCTCGATTTGCTCGCCGTATTCTGGCGTCTTCAGCGGCATACTGGGATACACCACCATATAGTAGGTACCCGCCTTGTCCGAAGTGAAGTACAGCGTGGCGGTCGCAGCATTCGCCGCGCCCATATAGCCCCCTGTCGAAAGATTCGCCACGTACGCCTTCTCAAATGTGAAGGTCAAAGCGATGTCAATGTCATTCGCAGGCATGGTGAAGGCATAGGTTACCTCATCGAGTGTTTCGCCCACGCCGACTACCGGGTGCGCATTGCCTGTCTCTTGGACAAGCGATACGTCGTCCGAACCCAGAGCGATGGTGAAGGTCCCCCTTTCCGTTGCCTTATTGTTGAATTTTACGGTCGCGGTGACGTTCGTCCCCTCTTCCCACGGGCTTTTCGGGCTGAATGACACATCGGAAGTAATGCCATTCAGGAGTTGTGAAAAACTGCTCGAGGAAAGGATGGTGTAGGTCACCCTCGTGACGGTGAATGCGGTCGATGACCAGACAGCGGAGTATTTATTCGTGCCATCATGGGCCTGCACCGTTACATGAGCCTTGTACGAAGTGCCTTTGACCAGGCCGGTTATGTTCACCTTTGTGCCCATGCCCGCTTTCACACTGCCGCGGGCATTGATAGCCGGCGGTTTATATGTTGTTATGGCAAGAGCGCTGCCGCTTTTCGGGGTAGGCGTATCCACCGGACATACCGCCAGCCAGTAGATGCCCGTCTTGTCCGAGGTAAATGTTACTGTGGCGGTCGTACCATCCGGTGTTTTCGCGTAGTTGCCCACCGACTGGCCTGAAAGCACCGGCTTGAGAGGATCGTACTCGTCGATACTTGCGGGGTTTAGGCACCCCATCAGAGCCGAGACGCTCGCAAGCGCAAGTATTCCTGCGCCCACAACCGCCGCGCCAAGCGCGGCCCGTCCAGCGAGAAATTTTGTCTTTATGATGTTCATATTTAAAAATTTCATTCACGGCCCTCAATAGATAAGTATAATGCATATTAAGAAAAAAGTCAAGGGGCTTGTCACTCTATACAGGGATATGCTATACTCGTTATATAAGGAATAGTTATGCCTACGTACGAGTATGAATGCAAGAAGTGCGGATATCGTTTCGAAGTGTTTCAAAGCATGACGGATGCGCCTCTTTCGGACTGCCCCGAATGCGGGGGTGGAGTGCAGCGGTTGATCAACGGGGGCGGGGGAATTATCTTTAAAGGTTCCGGCTTCTATGTAACCGACAAAAAAGCGCCCGCGAAAGCGGAAAAACCGGCGAAGAAGGACACGGGGGCGGAGGGCGCAAAGAAAGAGGCCCCTCCCTGCGCCCCCTCCTGTCCGGCGGCGGGCTCGGATGCGTGTCCCGCGAAAAAATGAAACACGAGGCGCGTTTTTTCTGCGAATACTGCGGCGCGCAGGCTCCCCGCTCCGCGAAGCGCTGCCCCGGATGCGGCCGCTATTTTTCCGCTGTGCGGTGCCCTGCCTGCGGCTTTGCCGGCGAAGATGCCCTGTTTCGGCGGGGCTGCCCCTCCTGCGGCTACTCGGCGCCTCCCCCGGCCCGTGCCCCCAACAGGCCCGGCACCCGCGCGGGCTCTGCGCGTCAATCGGACGCGCCGCTCTGGCTCTACGCGGTGGCCGCGGTTACCTTTCTCGCCGCGCTCGCCGGCCTCATCGCGGCGATGCTGACCCCTTGACACCCCGCGCCCTGGCCGCTATACTGTTTCCATGCTGGAAAAATTTGTCAGAGCCCTCTTTGGCTCGCAGCACGAGCGCGACCTCAAGGCGCTCCTCCCCATCCTGCACCGCGTCAACGCGAAGGAGGCCTGGGCCGCGTCCCTTGCGCCGGAGGAGTTCCCCCGCAAGACCGCGGAGTTCCGCGAGCGGCTTGAGCGGAGCGAGAACCTGGACGCGCTCCTGCCGGAGGCCTTCGCGCTTGCGCGGGAGGCCGCGCGGCGCTGCCTGGGGGAGCGCCCCTACGACGTGCAGGTGCTTGGGTCGATAGTCCTGCACCAGGGCAAGATCGTCGAAATGAAAACCGGCGAGGGCAAGACCCTTATGAGTGTGGCCGCCTCGTACCTCAACGCGCTGCCGGGCAAGGGTATCCATGTGGTCACGGTGAACGACTACCTGGCGGGCCGGGACGCGGACTGGATGCGCCCCATCTTCAGTTATCTGGGCCTCACGGTGGGCACCATCCTGTCCGACATGGACAACGCGCGCCGCCGGCAGAACTACCTCTGCGACATCACCTACGGGACGAACAACGAGTTCGGCTTCGACTACCTGCGGGACAATATGTGTCCGGCGCTCGAACAGCGGGTGCAGCGGGGCCATCATTTTTGTATAGTTGATGAAATCGACTCGATCCTCATCGACGAGGCGCGCACCCCGCTGATCATCTCCGGGGCCGCGGAGGACGACACCTTCAAGTTCTCCGAGGTGGATCGCCTCCTCGGCTCGCTTGTCGAAGTCACCAAAAAGGATGACGGCGAGTATCCTGACGAGGCCCAGGGGGAAGAGGTCGTCGGGGATTTCAAATTAAACGAAAAAAACAAAAACGTCTCTTTTACGAACGCCGGGCTTGCCAAGATCGAGGAACTGTTGAAAAAGCGGGGCCTCATAAAGGGCGCCATAGTGGACGAAGAAAACTTCGAATATATCCACTACTTCACCCAGGCGCTCAAGGCGCACAAACTGTTCCATATCGATGTTGACTATGTGGTGCAGGACGGCCAGGTGCAGATCGTCGACGAGTTCACGGGGCGCATTCTGCACGGCAGGCGCTACTCGGATGGGCTTCACCAGGCGATCGAGGCGAAGGAGCGTATCCGCATAGCCCGCCGCAACCGGACCCTGGCTACTATCACCTTTCAAAACTACTTCCGCCTCTACAAAAAGATTTCCGGCATGACGGGCACCGCGGACACGGAGGCGGTCGAATTCAACAAGATCTACCGCCTCGATGTGGTGGTAATCCCCACGAACCTGCCGGTGGTACGCACAGACGAAAATGATGTCGTGTACCTCAGCGAAAAAGAAAAGTTCAACGCGCTCTGCGACGAAATCGAGGCCGCGCACAAGCGGGGCCAGCCCCTTTTGGTGGGTACGGTGTCTATCGAAAAGTCGGAGACCGTATCCGCCCTGCTCACGCGGCGCGGCGTACGCCACGAGGTGCTCAACGCGAAGAACCACGCGCGCGAGGCGTCGATTATCGCGGAGGCCGGCGCGAAGGGCGCGGTGACCATCGCCACGAACATGGCGGGCCGCGGCACGGACATCAAACTGGGAGGGAACCCGGAGCACCGCGCGCGCAAGAAGGCCGGCACCGAGGCGAGCCCGGAGCAGTACGCGGCCGCCTACAAAGAAGAGTACGAAAAATGGAAGCGGGATTACGAGGAGGTGAAATCCCTCGGCGGGCTCTACGTTATCGGGACCGAGCGCCACGAGAGCCGGCGCATCGACAACCAGCTGCGGGGCCGCTCCGGGCGCCAGGGGGACCCCGGCCGCTCGAAGTTTTTCATCTCGCTCGATGATGACCTTATGCGTCTCTTCGGCGGCGACAACATCAAGCGCCTCATGGTGCGCATGGGCATGGAAGAGGGGGAGCCGATCTATCACCCCTGGCTGAACCGGAGCATCGAAAAAGCGCAGAAGCGGGTCGAGGAGCGCAACTTCGAAATCCGCAAGCACCTCCTCGAGTACGACGATGTCCTGAATCAGCAGCGCACCTTCATTTACGAGCAGCGTGACGCCATACTCCTGGACGAGCGCCTGAAGGATAGGGTGAATGCCGCCACCGCCGACATGGTCGCTATGCTGGTGGACGACTACAAAGCCGCCTCCCGCCGCGACGATCAGGGGGCGCTGCGGGCCCTTGCCGCGGACCTCAAGCAGAAGTTCGGCTATACGCTGCGCCTGGACACGGACGCGCCGGAGGGCCGCGGCCCGGAGGCCCTCGAAAAGCGGGTCACGGAGGACCTCGCGCAAGACATCGACGAAAAGGAGGCGCTCATCGGCCCCTACCTCAACGCGATCATCCGCGACCAGTACCTCCGGGCCATAGACCGCAAGTGGCTCGATCACCTCGAAAACATGGAGGCCCTGCGGGAGGCCGTGTACCTCAGGCACTACGCGCAGAAGAACCCCCTCACCGAGTACAAGGTCGAGGGCTTCCAGATCTTCGAGCGCATGATCGACGAGATCCGCCAGGAGATCGCGTCCCGTATGCACCTCATCCGCGTGCAGGCCGGCGGCGAGCGGGATGCCCGCCCCCTGGGGGGCACGATCACCGTGCAGTCGGCAAGCCACAGCAGCATGGGGGTCTTTTCCGCGGGCGGAGGCGGCGCCGGGGGGGCGGCGCAGAGCGGCGGGGCCCGGCCGGCCCCCCAGCGGAACGCCCGTATGCAGGCGGAGGCCGTCACCGTGGTGCGCTCCCAGCCCAAGGTGGGCCGCAACGACCCCTGCCCCTGCGGGTCCGGCAAAAAGTACAAGCACTGCCATGGAAGGTAGGGGCGTCAGAAGGAAAGACCCGTGCAAATACGCGACCTTATCGAAATTGACTTCGCCCTGATCCTCTCGGCGCTGGTGCTTACCGCGTTCGGGGTGCTTTTCATCTACTCGTCGGGCGTCACCTCCGCCGGGCTCGTGGTCTCTACCGAGTACCTCCGGCAGATCGTCTGGGGCCTCATCGGGCTTGCGGCCGCCCTGCTCCTCGCGCTCGCCGACTACCAGAAAATCCCCCGCATCTCGCTCTACCTCTACCTCGGCGCGCTCGCCCTCCTCGTGTACACCTGCCTGTTCGGCCGCCTCGTCAACGGCGCGCGCGCGTGGATCGGCATAGGCACGGTGGGCGTCCAGCCCTCCGAGTTCGCCAAGATTACGACCATCCTCTTTTTGGGGCGCTACCTCGCGGACACCAAACGGAGCGCCTCGCAGTTCAACCGCTTCGCGATCAGTTGCCTCATCGTCTTCGCCCCCATGGGCCTCGTGCTTATCCAGCCCGACTTCGGCACCTCCCTCGTGTTTATCCCCATCCTCCTGGTAATGACCTTCGCCGCGGGAGTCGCGATCCGCTACGTCATCTTCCTCATCGCCGTCATCGCGATCACCGGTTTTTTGATGGCCCTCCCGCTCTGGCAAACCTACATCAATCGCCGCCCCATGGACGCGCTCTCCGCGCTCCTCAGCTTCCGCTTCAATGCCGCGGCCATATCCGTTTTTCTGGTGATAGGCATCGTCGCGTTCCTGGGCTACCGTAAATTCAAGCGGAGGTACTTCTACTGGATACTGTACGGCGCCGCGATAGGCGCGCTCTCTCTCGGCGCGGCGTTTTTATCACACAAAGTGTTGAAAGACTACCAGATTATGCGCCTCATTGTCTTCATGAATCCCAACGTCGACCCCCGGGGCGCGGGCTGGAACATCATCCAGTCGATAACGGCCATCGGCTCCGGCGGGCTCTTCGGCAAGGGCTTCCTGCAGGGGACGCAGAGCCACTACCGCTTCCTCCCCCAGCAGAGCACGGACTTCATTTTTTCAATCTATACTGAAGAGTGGGGCTTCGCGGGCGGCATACTCGTCTTCGCGCTCTTTTTGACCATCATCCTCCGCCTCGTCCGAATTATGAAAAAGACCATCGATCCCTTCGGCGCGTACCTCTGCGCGGGCCTCGCCGGCATGCTGGCGTTTCACTTTCTTATCAACGTGGGTATGACGATGGGCATCATGCCGATCACCGGCATCCCGCTTACGTTCATGTCTTACGGCGGCTCCAGTTTGATAAGCGCCATGGCCGGCCTCGGCATCGCGAGCAGCGTCCATATCAGGCGGTATAGGAGGTAGTAAATGAATTCGACATTAAGCCCCTACCAGGCCCTGCGGGAAGAGGCCTGGCAGGCGAACCTGGAAATTCCCGCGCGGGGGCTGGCGATATACACCTGGGGAAATGTGTCCGCCTTCGATCCCGCACGGGGCGTGTTTGCGATAAAGCCCTCGGGGGTGCCTTACGACGCGCTGCGCCCGGAGAACATGGTGGTCGTCGATCTGGAGGGGGAAAAAGTTGAAGGGGATTTGCGCCCCTCCTCCGACACGGAAACGCACCGCGTCCTGTACCGCGAATGGGCGGCCGGACGCGGGGCGCCGCTTCGGGGCATAACGCACACCCATTCGGCCCACGCGGCCGCTTTCGCGCAGGCGCTACGTCCGGTACCGGTCTTCGGCACGACCCATGCGGATCACTGCCCGGAAGAGATACCCTGCACACCCTACCTGGACGAGGACTCGATGCGGCGCAACTACGAGCGGGAAACCGGCAGCCTGATCGTCCGCACCGTCGAGGCGCTCGGCAGGGACCCCTCCCGCCTGCACATGATTCTCGTTGCGGGGCATGGCCCCTTCACCTGGGGGGACAGCGCGGCGCAGTCCGTGTACCATGCCGCGGTTCTCGAAGAAGTCTGCCGCATGGCGCTGCTGACCCTGACGCTCGACCCCGAGGCAAAGCCCCTGCCCGCGCACCTTATCCGCAAGCACTGGGAACGCAAACACGGCCCCGCGGCCTACTACGGCCAGTGAAGTTCCCGCCCCCCTGAAGCATCCCCCCCCCCGTCATTCCGCGGCTCCCCCTCGTCATTCCGCGGTTCCCTCTCGTCATTCCGCGGCCCCCCTCGTCATTCCGCGGCCCCCCTCGTCATTCCGCGGTTCCCTCTCGTCATTCCGCGGCCCCCCTCGTCATTCCGCGGCTTGTCCGCGGAATCTACTCACCGGACGGGGGGGGGCATCCGGAAAAAACCTCGACTAAGAAAGCACCAGCGTGATACTCCGCGGCTCGAAGACGACCGCGTCCGCGGTGACATTGGGCGGCGTCCATGTGCGCAGTATCTGCGAAAAGGTGTCCTGGGGGGCGGGCGGCACCATGCGGGAGGCGGTGTCCGCGTCTACCCGGTGGTCAACCAGCCCTCGGCCGAAACGGAGCGCCTCGTAGAGCGCCCCCGCCTGAGGTGCCCGCAGTCTGAGGGGCTTGTCCTCGAGGTTGGCGAGGCCCGCGACACGGCCGGAGCGGCTTGCGATAAGGTAGGCGCTGGGAGCGCCTAATGCGCAGGGAGCGCCCGCGGCGCCCTGGGGGCCTGGCGTCCGCAGCGCACTGTATTCGTCATCCTGAAGCGTATCGTAGAGGGCCGCTATGCGGCGGCTGAACGCGCGATCCTCGTCCGTAAGTTCCGCGCAGTCATCCGAAAACATGATCTGGCTGCCGAAGAGGAACGCGGTAAGCGCGATGAGTTCTTTCTGCCGCTCGTCGTGTTCGCAGCGGGCGCCGCGGAGGAAGATGACGTCCGGGTCGCTCAGGTAGATCGTGCCGTCCATGAAGGCGCGGCCCAGCGTGTCCTTTAGGTTGATGAGCGCGCTCGGCCGCCCCTCGTGGCGGACGAAGCGGCCCTGCGGGTCGTCCCATCGGGGCAGGGTGTCCGCGCCGGTGCGCGAGAGTGGGAAGAAGCGGCGCGAGGGGCCGAAGGGGATGCCGCATCCGAGGTAAGTGACCGGCTTGCCCCCTGGCGTCTGTCTGCGCCGCGTGAGAATCTCGCAGGCCCTGCGGTAGTGGTCGGAGGGGGTACCCCCCGCCGCGAAAGCGCCCCAGGCAAAGCCCGCGTAGAGGAAGTCGAGTTTGAGGTAGCGGAAGCCCCACTCGCAGATGGCCGTTTCGACAAGGGCCGCAAGGTAGTCGAGCACGTCCTTGCGCGAGAGGTCGAGGCAGTAGAAGGCGCCGTCCCAGCCGGGGTTCCAGCCCTGCCTGACCGGCTTCCCTTTTGCGTCGCGGAGTATCCATTCCGGCTTTTCGCGGAAGACGCGCGCCCCCCTCGTGACGAGGAACGGCGCTATCCAGAGGCCCGGCGCGAGGCCCGCGCGCTCGGCCTCGGCCGCGAGGGGGGCAAGCCCCCGGGGGAAGCGCTCCGGGTGGACGTCCCAGTCCCCCACCGCGCGCTCCCAGCCGTCATCAATCTGAAAGATCGCGGGCGCCCCTTTTTCGAGAAAACGGAGTTTTACGAGATTTTCGCTGTTTTGGAGAGATTGCAGATTTTTGGTGATGATCCCCTCGTCAATATGGGTATAGTGATAGTACCAGGACTCGTAGCCGCCCGGAAGCGCCGCTTTGCCCCGGCCCTCCGGCGCAAAGCCCCGCGTGACGCCGGAGGGTACCCCGTAGAGCGCGCGGAGGGTATCCTTGAACGCGAAATACCCCCTGGCAAGGAAGACGTCGAATTCCGCGACGGTTTCGCCCGGGGCAAAGGACTTGCCCGGGCAGCAGCACTCGAGGGTGATGTCGAGCGCGGCGCGGTCAACGTAAAAACTGAGCGGACAGAGCCCGTCCCCCTCGCGGGAGGCGAGGCAGAGGAAGGTGTCGCCGGCCCGCAGGTAGGTGATGAAATGCCCCACGCTCTCGCGCCGCGAGGGGGCCTCGCCGGGCCGCGCGGTGTAACGGAGCAGGTCGGGGATAAGGCGCACCCTGCGCGGCAGGAACTCGCCCGGGGCCAGTTCCCAGCCCGGGGACCAGGACTGCCAGCCCCCGGCGTGAAGGAAGAGGGCGCCGGGCCGCGAGAAGAGGCCGCGTGCCTCGCCGTCCGCCCCCGCGAGGTCGAGCAGCGCCCCCAGCGCGAGGCGCGCGAAGCGGAGCCCCGGGAACGGAACCGCCTCGATGCCGCGCTCCGCGCAAAACCGCACGCGGCTCCCCCAGGGGCTTATCTCGCTCCGCGGCGTGATTAGATCGGTGTTCATGGTATGTCCATAGTAACCGCAGAGGGCGGCGTTGTCAATGGAGTTCCACAGATTTTTTATTAATCGTGCCTTTCAGGTTTCGGTGGGGCAGCAATCAGGCAGTTTAAGGCGAGAACTATTTGACTGCCTGGTTTAGGACCTTCGTCTCCACCCCATACAGCCGCGCTTTGTAATTTTTGTATTCAGGAAAAAACTCCCGGATGGTTCTTTCCTTATGTGACTTATGCGACTTTGCGGTTAAAAATGCGTAAATTCCGCTGTTTTTTGGGATCAGAAAAGTAAATGCTGTTACCCTGTTTCGATGCGCCCCTTGACACCATCCCACCCGCCGCCTTATACTTGTCCTATGAGCGAACGTGATAAGCCCATCCCCTTGTCCCCTCTGGCCGACCCGGTGGTGGGCGCTATTTTTTCCGACGCCGAACACGCGGGCCTGGCTGCCGCCAGCCTCATCGGCGCGGTGCTCGCCTGTGACGGCGTTACCATCGGCAAGGTGCTCTCCGTCACGCCCCAGCGCCACCACAAGTACCCGGACGAACGCGGCATCCGCATTGACGTGGAGATCATAACCGCCGCCAACGAGGCTGTCATCATCGAAGTGCAACTACACACCGACATGGCCCTGTTGCAGCGCAACCTCTTTGCCGCGGCCCGCGTGTTTGTCGACCGCGTACCTGAAGGTACGCAGCCGGA
>JAISTO010000144.1 GCA_031272575.1 Treponema sp.
TAGGGAGTCTCCGCGGTATTGGCCGGCAGCGCCTCAAGAACGCTCGCAAGCGTCGAGACGGTGGCGGAAGAAGCAATGTTGCCCACGGTCAGAGCCAGACGCGCGCTCTCGGCCTTGCCCGCCTCGGTAACCGTGACATAGTAGACGGCCGCCGGTATGTTACTGCTGTGCGAGAGCCGCAGCGTGGGCCAGGTGGTCACCGCCGCGGTAACGCCCGAGGCAAGCGTGTCCCCGCCGGCGGCGCTGTAGACCTTCCAGGTACCGGAAAGCGCCGTCGCGTTGGTGAGGGTGAAGTCCACCGCCGCCTGCGCTGCGCTGGTCTTGGCGACTCTAGTGACACTTGCCGTGGGCGTCTCCGAAGCGGGCAGCGTTACCGGGCCTTGCGCGTCGGAAAGTACCGCCGTGGCCGTGGCCGCGTTGCTCGCCTCCGCCTTGAGGTACTTGCCGGTGTCCGCCGTCTTCAGGGTGTAGGCCGCGCTTGTTGCGTTGGGGATGTCGGTGTAGGTCCCGTCAGAAGCGTCGGCGCGCTTCCACTGGAAGACCGCGTCGGTAACGGCAGCGCCGTTACTGTCCTTTGCCTCCACCGTCAGCACCTGCCCTACCGCCGCGGTACCCGTAACCGTCACGCTGACAATCTCGCCCGTGTTCGGCGTTACCACGGAAACCGTCTTGGTCCCGAAGGTGACGCCGTCCTGCTGGGAAACCGCCTTGATTTCAAGGCTTGTCCGGCTTTCGTCAGCGTCCACGGTCAGCAGCCCCGCCTCGCTGATGCCCGTCCCCGATGCGGCGCCCCCGGTCGTGACCGACCAGGTAACCGCCTGGGACGGGCTGTTCTCCCCCGCCACCGTTGCGTGGAACTGGAGCGTCCCGCCCTTTACCACGAACGCCGCGTCCGCGGTCACCGTGACGCCCGTCACCGTCGGGTCGGGATCGCCCCCGCCGTCAGGGGTCGGACACCCCGCCAGAATAACAACGCCCGCAAGTACAAACGCAAGTACTCTTGCGGCCGCAGCCGCCGCGGCCCAAAGCGCGGCAGGTCCATCGAAACCCCTTATGGATTTCTTTCCTTTGATAGTTTTCATGTTGAAAACCTCCTTCTATAATGTCCCGCCCTTCCGGGCAGGTGGAACCCTATGGATAGGGAGTGGGGAATAGGGAGTAGGGTGCGCGTTGCAAGTGGGGGGCGCGTACTACCGTGAAACTATCTGGTAGTACGCGCAACTTACGTGCCAGGCGCAAGCCACTCCCCACTCCCCAAGCGCTCCGCGCCCCCCTACTCCCCACTATCGACGCACGGTCAGAAATATGACCGGTAGTTAGAATGACGAGCGGAAAGCGCCCCCACGGGGAGCATGGGGCCTGTTTGTGGTGATAGTTAAGCCGAAAAAATGTTACACTTTTTGCGTAACGGGGGGGGGGGCAGAGAGGGTTGTGTTGCTGTTGGGACACGGGCGCGATGCGCACGCACGAAGTGCGGCCGCACACAGTGCGGTCGCACTTCGTGCGGGGCGAGAAAGTGTAACCGCTGGGGATACGCTATGAGTGTCCAGCGAGACAAAAGCCATCAAGAAAACCCTCCTTTTGGTTATGTTAAGAAAGTATAGCGGAATGCGAGAAAATGTGTCAAGTGGTGGGGCGGGTAGGGGGAGAGGTCATTCCGCGGGCTTGCCGCTGTCGTCACTCCGCGGCTCGACCGCGGAGTCTGAACGTGAGATTCCGCGCTTAAAGCGCGGAATGACGGGGGCGAGCCGCGGAATGACGGGGGCAAGCTGCGGAATGACGGGGAAAATCCGTCTATGCGTTTATCCAGTAGGCCCTGAAACGCGCGGGGAGGGGGGCGCGGAAGACGCTCTGCGCGTCCGCGCCGGGCAGGGTGATGCCCAGGCGGAGGGCATGCAGCATCAGCGTGGCGTTGGGGAAGGAGGGCCCCGGGCCGCGGTAGATGGGGTCCCCTATGATCGGATGCCCTATGGAGAGGAGGTGCACCCGCAGTTGGTGGGTGCGCCCGGTCCGCGGCCTGAGCAGGAGGAGCGAGTGCGTCCCCCAGGAACGCGCCACGCGGTAGCGGGTGAGCGCCGCGCGGCCCTTTTCCGGGGCGGTGCTCACCATAAAGCGGGTGCGGCTGCGCTTGTCCCGGGCGATGCGGGCGTCGATGACGCCACTGGCATCTCCGGGAGTCCCCGCGACAAGCGCCGCGTAGGTCTTGCGCACCGTGCGGGCGCGGAACTGCGCGGCCAGGCACTCGAGCGCGGCCTCGTCCCAGCAGGCGATAAGGACACCGGAGGTGTCCTTATCGAGCCGGTGCACGATGCAGGGCCGCGCCGCGGGCCCGGGCGCGGAGGCCCCCCTGCGCAGCGCCCGGAAGAGCAGGGCATTGGCGAGGGTCCCCTCGCGGTTGCCAGCCCCCGGGTGCACCACCATGCCCTGCGCCTTGTCAACCACGATGACGCGGTCGTCTTCGTAGAGTACGCGCAGGGGGATATCCTGCGGGATAAGATCAAGCGGCGGGGCGTCATCCCAGGAGAGGTCGAGCAGATCACCCTTTTTTACGATATGTGATATTTTTTGCGGGATGCCGTTGACAAGCGCCTTCAGGGAGCGCGCCTTGATCTGGGAGCGGCTCAGGAGGCCCGCCTCGCAGGCGATGTAGCGATCGAGCCGGAGCCCCCCCTTTGCCGCCACGCAGGAGTGGGTCTGCATTAGGGGGCGCTGCCCGCCGCGGGGGGTTCCGCTGCCTGGAGGGGGGCCTCGGACGGCGCGGCAGGGGCTTCGGCCGCGGCCTCAGCCCCCTCGCCGCCCTCAGCGCCTTCCTCCGCGGCGGCCTCGGCCTCAGCGCCCGGCTTTTTTCGAATGAGGATGGGGGTTCCCTCAGGCAGCGCCGCGGCCGCTCTTTCACGGCTCCGCCGTTTCGCGAGGACGATGAAGTAGTCCGTCACCGCGACCGCCACGGAGATGCCTATCGCAATGTAGATGGACGCCTTCTGCTCGTCGCTGGAGCGCTCGATCGCGTCCGCGGGCTTCAGGGGCCAGGGCGCGTATTTGATATCCTGGCCGTGATCGTAGTAGCGCCAGGTGTCCACCCCGATCGTCGAAAAAAAGATGCCGAGCGGAAACGCGCCTATGGCCACCGCCTCGGCCCGGCGGAGGTCCTTTACCCACTGCGGCAGATTCAACTTTGGGGGCGTGGTCGTCGTCGTCTGCGCGGGGAGCACGGCAATCATATAAAAAAACAACGTCACCATTGACAAAAGGCGTTTCATCGTATGCGCTCCCCGAAGAGGGCCGTGCCTATGCGGACCAGGGTCGAGCCCTCCTCGATTGCCAGTTCGAAGTCGCCTGACATACCCATCGAGAGGCACTGCCAGGAGACCCGTTCGCCGTCCGGGAACCGCGCGCGGAGCCGTTCCCGCGCGTGAATGACCGCCCGGAAGGAGCGGCGTATCGCGTACGCGTCAGAACTGAGGGGGGCCATCGTCATAAGGCCCGCGATGCGGAGCGCGGGGAAGGCCAGCGCCGTCTCCGCCGCGCGGCAGAGGCTGTCCAGATCGGGGTACCCGGCCTTGCTGTCCTCGGCCGTGTGGTACTCGAAGAGGAGCGAAAGGGGCTTTGGGCGGGACGCTGCCTCGCGCGCCAGCGCCTCGATGAGGCTGTCCCGGTCTACCGACTCGATGCAGTCGAAAAGCGCCGCCGCCTGGCGCGCCTTGTTCCGCTGGAGGCTGCCTATCATGTGCAGTTCGAGCCCCGGACACGAGGCCGCAAGCAGCGGCATTTTTTCCGCGGCCTCCTGTACGCGGTTTTCGCCCGCAATGCGGAGCCCCGCCCCCCAGGCCTCGATGACCGCCCCGGCCCCCTGAAACTTCGACGCCCCCAGGAGGCGCACCTCCGCACTCTCCCGCCCGGCCCTGCGGCAGGCCGCGGCAATGCGTTCCGTAAGCGCCTCATAGCGTTCCGCGATCGTCATGCCGGCAGTATAGCATATCGCCGCGCGGTTGACAAGGCGCCCTTGCGCAAGCCCACCGCCCCCGCTACAATACCCCCATGCCAGACGCACAAAACCTCCTCAACGTGGAAAATCTCTCTATCGAGATTCATAGAGGAGGGGGGGCGATTACCATACCGTCATCCCGTAGGGGCGTTGTACGCAACGCCCTCCACCGTCCGCCCCCCCTGGGCGCGCACATTGTTGCGCGCCACCCCCCAGGCGTTGCCGTCAACAACATCTCTTTCACGCTGGCCCCCGGCGAGATCGTGGGGCTCGTGGGGGAATCGGGCTGCGGCAAGACCCTCAGTTGCCTTGCGCTCGCCGGCCTCCTCCCCCCCGCGGCCCGCCTCGCGGGCGGCTCGATCACCTTCGCGGGTCATGCAGTGCACCTGCTCCCCGAAAAGGAGCTGCGTGCGCTTCGCGGCCGCGCCCTCAGCATGATCTTCCAGGAGCCCGCCGCGTCCCTCAACCCCCTCCTCAAGGTGCAGGATCAGATCGCCGAGACCCTCCTCGTCCACGGGCTCGCGGACAAGCGCGCGGCGCGGGACAAAGCCCGTGCCCTCCTCGAGCGCCTCGGCATCGCGGATGCCCCCCGCGTCATGCGGAGTTACCCCCATCAACTTTCCGGCGGGCTCTGCCAGCGGGTCATGATCGCCCTCGCGGTCATCGCCTCGCCGCGCCTCCTCATCGCGGACGAACCCACCGCCGCGCTCGACACCGAGTCCGGGGCGCATCTCATCAGGACCCTGCAGTCCATCAACATTGATGATCGTATGGCCATCCTCTTCGTTTCGCATGACCTCCGCATGGTCCGCGGGTTCTGCTCGCGGGTCCTCGTAATGTACGCGGGGCGCATTGTCGAGGATGCCCCGGCCGCCGACCTCTTCGCGCGGCCCCTGCACGAGTACACGAATGGCCTCCTGGCGGCGCTCCCCGGGGCCGGGGGCCGCGGCGCGCTCCCCGCGGGGATCCCCGGCAGGGCCCCCTCGCTCGAGGAGGGGTACCCGCCAGGGTGTCCCTTCGCTCCCCGATGCCCCCGCGCCCTCCCGGCCTGCGCGGCCGCCTTCCCCCCGGCGCGGCGTTTCGGCCCGCGCCTGACCCACTGCCTTCGCGCGGGGGCCCCCTCATGACGGCGCTCCTTTCGGTGCGGGGCCTTTGTGCGTCTTACGAGAGCCGCAGCCTGGGCTTCGCGGGGCGGCGCGTTGCAAGGCAGGTGCTGCGGGACTTCAACCTCGAAATGGCTCAGGGGGAGATTCTCGGCATCATGGGGCCCTCCGGCTGCGGCAAGACGACCCTGGCCCGCTGCATCCTCGGGCTTATGCCCTTCGAGGGCCGCATCGTGATCGATGGCCTCGCCCAGGACGGGAAACACCGCCCCGCCATGGCGCGCAAGGTGGGGGCCGTGTTCCAGGAGCCGGGGGGCTCGCTCAACCCCCGTATGCGTATAGGCCGCATCCTCGAGGAGCCCCTGCGCGGCCTGCCCCGGGCGGAGCGGGAGGCCCTTGCGCGCGAGACCCTCGGCATGGTGGGCCTCGACCCGGACCTGGCGGGGCGTTTCCCCGCGGAACTGTCCGCCGGGCAGAAGCAGCGCGCCGCCATCGCCAGCGCGCTGACGCTCCGCCCCCGCCTCCTCACCGCGGACGAGGCCCTCAGTTCGCTCGACCTCTCCGCCGCCGCGCAGCTCGCATCCCTCTTCCAGGACCTCCGCCAACGCCTCGGGATCGGCATCCTCTTCATCACCCACGACCCCGACCTCGCCGCCTGCCTCTGCGATCGGGTCATCACGCTGGGGTAGGGAGTAGGGAGTAGGAGGGGTGATGCGAGGGCTTAGCGCGAGGGCGGGGGCGGAGCGTGGCGCCTGTTGGGAATTGGGCGTGATGCGGGGGTTGGGGGTACTTGCGAGTGAGGGCAGCGGGGTGCATGGGGAGTGGGGAGTGGGGGACGCGGTTTGAAAGTCTTTCAAAGTACCACTATGCATATCGGCAGCACCCGCGACTTGCGAAGTAGAACCTACTCCCCACTCCCTATCCCCCGCGGAATCTCCCGGCAACAAGACTCCGCGCTCGAGGCGCGGAGTGACGAGGACGTCAAACCGCGGAGTGACGGGGTTGATCAAGGCGCGAAGTGACGGGGGCAGGAACTAAAAACCTCTAAA
This sequence comes from Treponema sp., assembly GCA_031272575.1. Lineage (GTDB taxonomy): Bacteria > Spirochaetota > Spirochaetia > Treponematales > Breznakiellaceae > JAISTO01. Next base: position 6,138 of record JAISTO010000144.1, read on the forward strand.
AACTAAAGTTTTTAGAGGTACCCTAATGTGAAAGCGCTCTTCACCGTGCGGCTATCATCTCCTTGCGGAGTATAGCGTTAAGCCGCCTTTGATAACCATTGCCGTCCCGCTTGAGCCAGGCAATGATGTCGGCGTCAAGTTTGCAGGCGACTGCCACCTTGGCCGGCTTATAGTGCCTCCTGTTCGCGAGTGGCCGGAAGGCGGAAAAGTCCTTTATCTCGCCAATGTCCGAGCAGTCAATGTCTTCCTCCCGAATCGCTGCCGCCCTCTGGTGGTCTTTGTCACTGACCGGAGGTAAGGTCTCTGTGGTGTACCTAACGATTGCCATAGTATTCCTCCACTTCATGGTTTTTCGCTTTTCGCGCTGATATGATGTTGACCGTATCAGGGTCAGGTTCGGTAAGGCGGTTTTTATTTTCGTCCCAGATAAAATTCATTTCTGACCTGCTGGATACATATTAGATGATAAGTATAATAAAGTCAAGGTCATCCCGGTAACATTTTAAAATGAGGCATCTCGGCCTCCGCATTGGCTCAAGTAAAATCTAACCATGGGGTGCACCCCCGTCCCCCCCCTTGTCTTTTCCCCCAAAACTCGCTATGATTACCGTATCAAGCAGGAGCGTACTATGAAAACAAAGCTGCTCTTTCCGGTCCTTGCGGCGCTCGCTGTGGGGGCCGCGTGTGCGACGGGCGGTGCGGGGACGCAGAGCGGGCGCGGGGCGCCGGTTACCCTGGATGAGGCCATGGAAACCTTTGCGAAGCACCTTGCGGTGAAACTGCCGGCGCGGGCGCAGATCGCGCTGGTCACGTTTGACGCGGATACGCGGACCCTGGCGGATTACATCTTCGAGGAACTGTGGAACAGTCTGGAAACCGTCGCTGACTTCGTCATGCTCGACCGCAAAAACTGCGATCTCATTGCGCAGGAGTTACGGTACCAGACCTCGGGTAAAGTGAGCGAAGACTCCGCGCACCGCATAGGGCAGCAATTCGGCGCGGACTTTATCGTGTACGGAAAATGTGCGCCCCTTGGGAACGAGTACCGCATAACGCTCTACGCCTCCAATGTGGAAACCGCGGAAGCCACCATAAAGCCTTTCAATCTGAAAAGCGACAAGCGTCTTGCGGCGCTTGCGCAGCAGTCGTCTGCCGCCGTGTCGGAGGACGCGGGGGTCAATCTGGCGAACGCGCTCTACAATGACACGGGGAACCCGTTCCGGTTTGTGGTGCGGGCCGACAAGGCGAACGGGGTATACTACGACGGCGAGTATATGAAGATGGAAATATACTCCGCACAGGATGCGTACCTCCAGGTAACTCATATTGACGTTAAAGGCAACGCGCAGGTGATCTATCCGGCCTCGCAGAGCGACAACCCGTTTATCAAAGCGGGAGAGACCCGCGTCATTCCTGACAACACGGCATTCAAGATGACGGCCCCCTACGGCGACGAAATGATTCTCGTCGCGGCGTACGATAAGCCGTTTATCATCCACAACGGCGAAGCCGCGCCGCTGTCCGCCGAGTTGATCACCCGCGGCATGGTAGTGGAAGGCGCGGACTCCACGGCCCTGCGCCCCGTGGCTACCGCGAAGGCAGTGTACCGTATCAATCCCAAGTGATCAGGGCTGCAGGGAGCAGCAGTAGAGCCAGTAGAGCGCGCGCCCCCCGTCACTCCGCGCCTTGAGCGCGGAGTCTGGTCCCGCTCATCAGATTCCGCGGCTAAACCGCGGAATGACGTTTTCCTAAATTCCCGCCCGCAATTTTAACCTACAGAGGGGGGAGGGATGCTGAAGGCGGCAAAAACATCCCGTTGTTCTTTGGTGACGGGGCGCAGGATAGAGTAACCGTCTATAACCGTCATCTTTTTGTACAACTCTTTCTCTTTCATCACCTTGTGTATCGCTGAAATCAGCACAAGCGATATGAAAGATACCAGCGCCTT
>JAISTO010000184.1 GCA_031272575.1 Treponema sp.
CGCAAAAAATCTCTATTGTCGGGGCTGCTTTTGGAGTTTTTAGAGTAGATTTTTGCGGTAAAACCGCAAAAATCTCTAATTTTCAGTGCGCTTTAGTCAAAGCGCTACAAACTCCTAGCCCCTTCCACCCGCTTTGCGCTACACTAACGGTATGTACTATGCAGGCATTGACTGCGGGACCCAGGGCACGAAGGTGCTGATCTACGATCCGGCGCGGAAAGTGTTCGTGGGGGAGGGCTACCACGGCCACGAACTCGCGGCCAACGAGCGGGGGGGCAGGGAGCAGGATCCGGCGTGGTGGATAGCGGCGCTCGATGCGGCGCTCCGGCAGGCGCTGGCGCCGCTCCGGCCGGACGAGCGCCGGAAGGTCGCGGGCATGGGGGTGTCGGGCCAGCAGCATGGTCTGGTCATCCTTGACCAGCACAAACAGGTGCTCCGCCGCGCAAAACTGTGGAATGATACCGAAACCGCGGACGCTGCCCGGCGCTATATCGAGGCCGCGGGCGGGCCGGATGCGGTGCTCGCCGCGATAGGCACCGCTGTTCCGGTGGGTTATACCGCCTCAAAGGTGCTCTGGCTGCGGGATACCGAACGAGACCTGTTCGATCACATGGCCTTTGCCCTCAATCCGAAAGATTATATCAACTTTTACCTTACCGGCACTATCGCTACCGATGCGGGGAGCGCGTCGGGCACCGGCTACTTCGATGTCATCCACCGGGTCTGGAGTGAGCGGATGGTCTCCCTTATTGGGGACGACTTTAAGCGCTGCCTGCCGCCTGTGCTCGGCGACCTGGAAGCGGCCGGCAGCCTCCGCGGGGAGGTGGCGGAGCGCTTCGGCCTCAGCGAGTCCTGCCTGGTAGCCGCGGGCAGCGGTGACAACATGATGGCCGCGGTCGGCGCCGGCAGCGTACAGAACGGCATCGCCACGGTGACTCTGGGTACCTCCGGGGTGCTCAGCGTGTTTACGGACACGCCGCCGGTGGGCTGCCCCGGCATCGTGCAGATTCAAAACAGTATGCCCTCCGGATGGCTTCCCACGGTCTGCAGTATGAACGCGACCGCAGTCACCACGGCCCTGCAGTCGCTCTTCGGCATGGACCTGCGGCGTGTTGACGCGGCAATGGCCGCGGCCCCCCCCTGCGCACAGGGCGTCACCATGTTCCCGTTCTTCAACGGTGAACGTGCCCCGGCGCTCGAATCCGAGCGGGGGGCGGTGACCGGCCTTGCGATCCAGAACATGAGCCCCGAAAACCTGATCCGCGCGGGGGCCGAGGCCGTGGCGTACGGGCTCCGCTGGGGCCGCGACCTGCTCGCGGAAAGAGGCGCGGCTTTCCACAGCCTGCGCCTGGTCGGGGGCGGGAGCAACAGCGCGCCGTGGCGGCAGATCATCGCGGACGTGTTCGCCGCCGAGGTGACCGGTCTACGCGGCAGGGAGGCCGGCGCTTTCGGCGGCGTCCTGCAGGCCATGGCCCTCTGCGGCGAGGGGGACCTCCCGACGCTCTGCGGGGAGCACGTTCAGTGTGACGATACCAAACGCGCGCTCCCCCAGGCGTCCGCCGTGTCAGCGTACGAGGAAGGGTATACGCGCTACCTGCAACTGCGAAAGAAACTGTACGGGGTATGAGCGGCAGCAGGCCGCCGTCCCCCCCCTTGAACCGTCCCTCCTCTACCCGCTATACTATCCCCATGCAAGTGCCAATCTATCGTTATGAAAAAAGCGCCGCGGAGTATGCGCGGGCGCTCAAGGTTATCCCTTCCGGCATCTATGGGCATCAGGGGCCTGCCGAGGGGTGTTTCGTTCCTGTCGATGCCTTCCCCTTCTTTTCGCAGAAGGCGAAGGGGGCGCATTTTTGGGATGTTGACGGGAACCGCTTTATCGACTATATGTGCGCGTACGGGCCGAACGTCCTCGGGTACAACGATGATGAGGTGGACGAGGCCGCGGCCGCGCAGCGGGCCCTGGGGGACTGCGTTACCGCGCCCTCGACCCGCATGATCGACCTGGCGGAACTCCTCGTGGATACGGTCGCGAGCGCGGACTGGGCATTCTTCGCGAAGAACGGCGGGGATGTCACCACGCTGGCCGTCATTACCGCGCGCGCCCACACGCACCGCAAGAAGGTCGTCTTTTTCAAGGGCTACTACCACGGCGTAACCCCCTGGACGCAGAAGGTCGACTATCCCGGCATACTGCCTGAGGATGTGGCGAACAGCGTCTATGTCCCCTGGAACGACTACGAGGCGCTCGCGCAGGCCTTCGCGGACCACAAGGGTGACATCGCCTGCGTTATCGCGCAGCCCTATATGCACGGCAACTTCCGGGATAACGAACTGCCGGCCGAGGGCTTCTGGCCGAAAGTCCGCGCGCTCTGCGACGAGGCGGGCGCGCTCCTGGTCATCGATGATGTGCGTACCGGCTTCCGCCTCGACCTCGCGGGGAGCGATCACTACTTCGGCTTCAAGGCCGACCTGATCTGCTTCTGCAAGGCCCTGGCCAACGGCTACAACGTGAGCGCGCTCTGCGGCCGCGAGGCCCTGCGCAACACGGTGAGCGGCCTTACCTACACCGGCAGTTACTGGCTCTCCGCCGTGCCCTTCGCGGCCGCTCTTGCCTGCATATCCAAGATGAAGCGTGTGGGCCTCCCCGCGGTCCTCCGCGAGAAGGGCCTAAAGGTGACGGAGGGGCTAAAGGCCGCGGCCGCCAGACACGGGTACCGCCTCCATGTGAGCGGCGCGCCTGCGCTCTTCTACCTCCGCCTCGAAGACCCGGACGAGCAGGCGCAGCCTCCCGGCACGGCATGGACGCCGAAACTCGCGCTCCACCAGCGCTGGATAGCCGAGATGGTCCGCCGCGGCATCTATGTGACGAACCACCACAACCATTTCCTCAACTACGCGCTCTCGGACGAAGACATCGCGCTAACCCTCGCGGCGGCGGACGAGGCCTTTAGCGCGCTGTAATGAACGCCGCCAGCCTCCCCTCCCCTTCCGGCATATACCTTTTCTGGAACGGCGCGCTTGTCGTTCCCGCGGGCAGCAGCGGCCCCCCGGCGCTGCTGCCCCTTCCGGCAGAGCGCGCCGCCGAACTGCTCGCCCGCTGGGGCGGCGCCTCAGATGATGTCTTTGAGGCGCCTTCCCTCGACCAGGGGCCGCCCATCCATGCGGCGCTGCTGTCTGCCGAGGGCGCGGGCGGCGCACTGCTCCCCCCCGGGTGGGAGGCGCTTCCCGTGCGGGGGGCGCTCGCATCCGGCTGTCCGGGCCCCGCGCCTGACGACGCGGACACGCTGCGGATGCTCAGGGCCTTTCATCTCGCGGTATGGCGCGGGGAATCACGCTTCTGCGGCGCCTGCGGCGCGCCCAACAAAGATTCGCTCAGCGAGTACGCCCGCGTCTGCACTGCCTGCGGGCGGCTCGAGTTTCCCCGCATATCGCCCGCGGTGATCATTCTTATTACCAATGAACGGGATCAGATTCTGCTCGCGCACAATAAAAGTTTTGCAGGAGGCATATACAGCCTTATAGCGGGATTTTGCGAGGCCGGGGAAACGGCCGAATCCGCGGCCCGCCGCGAGATACGCGAGGAGGCAGGGCTCGAAGTGGAGGAACTGCGCTACGTCAGGTCACAGCCCTGGCCCTTCCCCAACTCGCTCATGCTGGGCTTTCGCGCAAAATGCCCCCGCGGCGAGCCGCGCCCGGACGGAGTCGAACTGGACGACGCCCGTTGGTTTTCGCGTGACGCGCTCCCCTCGCTGCCTGGCGCCAGTTCCATCGCGCGGGCGCTTATCGGCGAGTGGCTTGCAAGTCCCCAGCCCCAAAAATGACAAAAATTGCTCTAAAAACCCGATCAATTTTTGGTCTTGAAAAGTCCAAAAATTGTGTTATTATTTAAATATGAAGGCACACCGGGTGTTTTTATCGATGAAACTGCCTGCCCACTTACAAGTGGGCAGGCAGTCCCTCTTTTCTCCAATGGCAGAGCCGCCGGCCATGCCGCCTCTCGGCAGGGCGAAAAATAATTCGCATAATCTGAGTCACTTGGCACAGTTCTTGCACACACACACACACACTATAAGGGCGTTTCCTCGAAGGCACAGCCGTGCCCGTGCTTGGGAATTGGGACTCGGGACTTGGGACTTGAGCCTGACTCGGAAGCGCGGCGTGACGGTTTTTCTTGCGTCCTCACCCCCCC
>JAISTO010000153.1 GCA_031272575.1 Treponema sp.
CCCAAGCGGCCTGCGGCCGCCCGGCCGCAGGCCCCCCCCGTGTCAACACCCCCGCCCCGCCCCTAGCCAGGGGGCATGAAAAGACGGCTCATCACATCGGCGCTGCCCTATGTGAACAATGTGCCCCATCTGGGCAACCTGATACAGGTGCTGTCCGCGGATGTCTTCGCCCGCTACTGCCGGCTCGCGGGTTACGAGACGCTCTACATCTGCGGGACGGACGAGTACGGCACGGCCACGGAGACCCGCGCGGCCGAGGAGGGGATAAGCCCGCGCGCCCTCTGCGACCGCTACCACGCGCTGCACACGAAAATCTACGAGTGGTTCAACATCGCGTTCGACAAGTGGGGGCGCACGTCGACTCCGATTCACACCGAGGTGACGCAGGGGCTGTTCCGCGCGCTCGACGAGCGGGGCTTCATCCTCGAGCGGCAGATAGAGCAACTGTACTGCGAAAAGTGCGGGCGCTTCCTGGCGGACCGCTATGTGCGCGGGGTCTGTCCCGCCTGCGGCTACGAGGGCGCGCGGGGCGATCAGTGTGAAAAGTGCGGGAAACTGCTCGACCCCACGGAACTGAAGGACCCGCGCTGCGCAAGCTGCGGCGCCACGCCGGTAGTGCGGTCAACATCACACCTCTATATCGACCTGCCGAAACTGCGCGGGCAACTGGAGGCCTGGATCGCCGGCGCCGCGAAAAAGGGCTTCTGGGCGCACAACGCTATCCAGATGACCGAAGCGTGGATACGCGACGGCCTCCACGAGCGCGCGATTACCCGCGACCTCAAGTGGGGCATACCGGTGCCCAGGGCCGGCTACGAGAACAAGGTCTTCTACGTGTGGTTCGACGCCCCCATCGGCTACATTTCGATCACCGGGAATCGGGGTGACGACCTGGCGGGCAGCGGCGCCGGGGGCGTTGCGGGGGTGTCCCCCGCAGAGGGGGGGAGCGGAGAACGGCGCGGAGGGGCAGTAGGGGCGAATAATTATTCGCCCCTGCGGGGGGATTCCCGCGCCGTTCGGAGCGAGGGGGGAGACTTCCCCCCCCATTTTCCCGATTGGCACGCCTTTGTCGACTACTGGTGGAAAGACCCGGATAACGTCGAACTTTTTCAATTTATCGGCAAGGATAATATCCCCTTTCATACGGTCATTTTCCCGTCGAGCCAACTGGGCTCCGGGGAGCGCTGGACCATGCTGCACCATTTGTCGAGCACCGAGTACCTCAACTACGAGAGCGGCAAGTTTTCGAAGTCGAGGGGGATAGGCGTCTTCGGGACGGACGCCATGGAGACGGGCATTCCGGCCGATATGTGGCGGTTTTACCTTTTTTATAACCGGCCGGAAAAGGCGGATTCGCTTTTCACATGGAAAGATTTTCAGGAAAAGGTGAACGGCGAGTTGATAGGCAACCTCGGCAACCTCGTGAACCGGACGCTCAGTTTCGTGAGCCGCTTCTACGGGGGCGCGTTCCCGCGGGCCAGCCTGGGGAGCGCCTTCTGGGACAAGGCCGCCGACTTCGAGCAACAGATCGCGGCAAAACTGGAACGGGCGGAACTTCGCGACGCGTTCAGGCTTATCTTCGACCTGGCGAGTTACGGCAACAAGACGTTCCAGGACGGCGAGCCGTGGAAGCGCGTCAAGGACGATCCGCCCGCCGCTGACGCGGTGATCGGCACCCTCTGCCGGCTCGTCCGCGGTCTCGCCATTCTGGTGGAGCCCTTCCTGCCGGAAACGGCCTCCCGCATAGCCGCCTTCTTCGGCGAGACCTTCGACCGCGGCGTCCCGGGCGCGCTCACCTGGAAGGACCTCGCGGAACAGGGCCCGCTCGAAGGCACACTGGTGAAAAGCGAGATACTCTTTCACAAGTTAGAGGACGACGTTGTCTCCGCGCTGCGGGAGCGCTACGCGGGCACACAGGCGGAGCGCGGCGCAGAGCGCGGCGAGTCCGCCGCTGACCTCATTGCCAGGTTCACCCGCACGGTCGATCTGCGCTGCGCACGGATCGTCCGCGTCGAAAAGCACCCGCAGGCGGACAAACTCTTTATCATCACCCTGGAGATCGCGGGCGAGGAGCGGGTCATCGTGTCAGGGCTTGTGGGGCATTACACGGAGGTGCAGTTGGAAGGGAAACGCATCATCGTGGCGTACAACCTGAAGCCGGCCAAACTGCGGGGGATCGAGAGCCGGGGTATGCTTCTGGCCGCCTCCGACATGAAGGGGCAGGGGCCGGACGGCGCGCCCGCTGAGCGGGTCGAGGTGCTGGACGCGGGAGACGCGCCCACGGGTACCCGCGTCCTTCTGGAGGGCGCGGCCGGCGCGGAGCCCCCTGAGCGCCAGATAAGCATCGACGAGTTCCTCGCCTGCCCCATCGCCGTGCGGGCGAATGCCGTCCTCTGCGGCGGCAAGACCCTCTGCCTCGCGGGGAAGCCCGTGAGCACGGCCATTATCGCGGAAGGCGGGGTGCATTAGGGAGTGGGGGAGTGGCTAGTAGGGAGTGGCTTGCGCCTGGCTCGTAAGTTGCGCGTTTGGGGAATAGGGAGTGGCTTGCGCTTAACCCGTAGGCTGCGCGGACTACTGGACAGTTTGTCGGTAGTACGCGCAACCTTCAAGTCTCGCGCACCCTACTCCCTACTCCCTACTCCCCATTCCCTACTCACCCACCTTTATCGTCTCGAACCAGGCCGTGTTGTACAACGCGAGCGCCGGTCCAAGATCGTCTTTCAACTCGACCTTCTCCAGGTCTTCAGGCTGGTACCAGGACTCGCCTGTTTTGAGGGCCCGCGCGGGGACATTCACCGTGGCCGGGAACCCGAAGGAGTCGCAGAACTCCGCGTAGATGTCGGGCCGGTGGATAAAGTCGATGAACGCGTAGGCCAGGTCTTCGTGCTTCGCGTCTTTCAGTATGCACATGCTGTCGATGTAGGCCGGGCCGCCCTCCTGGGGAATAAAGAACACGGTCTTCGACTTGAGGTCCGCGTTGTCCGCGATCTCCTCGAAGACCACCTCCGGATAGCCCTGCACCACCCAGAACTCCCCGTTGGCGTAGCCCTTGCCGAAGGCCTCCGCGTCGAATTTGGTCAGGTTCGGCTTCCAGACCTCGTTCACGAGCACGCGCGCCTCTTCGATCTGCGCCGGGTCCGCCGTGTTCACCGAGTAGCCCTTGAAGGCCAGGGCGTCGCCCAGCACCTCGCGCATGTCGTCAAGCATCGTCATGCGGCCCTTCAGGTCGGCGCGGCCGAAGATGGCCCAACTCTTTTCGTAGCCGGGTACCTTCTCCGTGTTCACGATGACCCCCGCGGCCCCGAAGTAGTACGGCACCGAGTAGCGCATCTCCGGATCGTAGCCGGCCTTCGCCAGCACCGCGGGATCGATGTTGCCCAGGTTGGCAAGGCGGCTGTGGTCGATCTCCTTCAGCATACCCTGCTTCGCCATGATGGACACGTAATCCCCGGACGGAAACACGATGTCGTAGCCCGCGCCGCCCGCCTGGATCTTCGCGTACATATCCTCGTTGCTGGCGAACTCGTCGTAGATCACCTTCGCCCCCGTCTCCTGCTCGAACTTTTCGACCACCGAGGGGGGCGTGTAGTACGTCCAGTTGAAGATGTACAGCTCCTTTTTCTCCTTTCCCGCGCACGAAACGAGCACGGGAAGCACGACTGCGGCCAAAGCCGCCCAAACGATGCCTTTCATCGTTTTTTTCATCTTTATTTCTCCTTTTTTTAAAGATTTTTAATTAAGGCTGCCAGGCGCCGCCTAGCGGCCGCCGGCCTCGATCTGCCGCACCGCGTTCGCCGCGAGGCTGCGCACCGCACCCGGCCACTTGAAGTCGTCCTGCATAATCTGCAGCCCCTCGAGGCTGAGTTTCCGCCTGGCGGCCCCCAGCGCGGGGATGATCACGCGGACCAGCACCTCGTCCTTCGCGGTGAGGGTGTTCCACTGCCGCGCGTTCTGCACCCGCTCCAGAAAGACGCCGAGGAGCCGGGCCGCGTCGTTCGTGCCGAGGGCCGCGAGCGCGCGAAGGACGGCCTTTTTCTCGTCCGCGTCCCCCTGGTCGTAGGACCGGTAGAGCCCCGCGCAGAGTTCCTCGCTCGTGTCGCGGTCCTCTTTCGGCACCTCGCCGAGCACGTTGAGCGAGGGCCCCTTCGCGTCGTAGGCGAAGGCGTCCCCCGCCTGCGCGCCATAGCGCCGGATCAGGTCGAGCGCCAGAAGCCGCATAGAGCGGATTTCCTTGTTTTCGGCGCTCGCCTCCGCGGAACCCGCGTTCCAGCCTTCGCTGAGGGCCGCGAGCGCCGCCTGGGCCTTCCGGTCTGCCCCCGCGTCCGAGGCGGCTTCCGCCCGCAGGGCCTGGTACTTTACCCCAAAAATGTTGGCGCCCTTCGGCTGCCCGGTGAGCGCGGGGCTTTTTATCACATTAATGACAAAATCGGTAGGATCGCTGGAGATATTTTTGAGCGCGTCGTGGGCCTGCTTGCGGGTGCGTACCCCCAGCCAGCCGACGGAGGCAAAAAACACGGGCTCGTAGCCTGCCGGGTCTTTGTACGCCTCGAGCGCGCGTACCGCGCCGCCCGCGATGATCTGCGCCCGCGACTGAATGGCCGGCCAGGAACTGGGGGTGGCGTTCACATTTTTGAGGATTTTTATGACCGCGGGAAGGTAGGCCGCGTCCCCGATCTTGCCAAGCGCGACAAGCGCCTCGGCCTTGGCGTCGGCATCGAAGAAGGTTTCGACCGTCTTCCAGAGAAACGGCGCGGCCGCTTCGTGCTTTGCGTCCCCCAGCGCAATCGCGGCAAGACGCGCCATTTCCTCAGCCGCCTTCTTCTGCGCCTTTGTCGTACAGCCGGGGTAAGCAAGCACCGCGGTCTCGAGGGCATTGCTGAAAAACTCCCCTGCCCCCGTATCTTTTCCCGCGGCCGCGCCTTCCACAAGCGCCAGTTTGTCCTCGACCGTAACCGCGGCGTCAAATATCCGCATTAAGACCTCGGACCCCGTCTGCTGCGCCGTGAGCGCCGCCCCGCCCCGGCACAGCCCCATAACCGTAAACACCAAAAAAGCGTATATTTTTTTCATAAAGAAAGTATGCCAAAAAAGGGGAAAAAAGTCAAGGGGGTGACCACTTGCAAGCAAGTGGCGCTCCCTTGACTTTCCCTCCAAAACGCGCTATACTTCCAAATATGAAAAAATCATCTTCACTGTGCGCCCTCCGCCTCGCGGCAGACGGCGCTCTCCTGGCCGCGCTCGCGGCGGGTCTCACGGCTCCTCTCGCGGGGGCGGCGCGGCGGGCTTTTTCTCGAAAATCTCCAGAGCGGGGGCAAAAATGTAATCGAGTTGCCCCCCCCCCCGTAATGCAAAAAACTTAGCAAACGGGGCTTTCCTCCTCGCGCTCGCCGTCCTCTGCGGGGCGGCGCTGTCCTTTCTTTTCGCGGCCTGCGGTAACGCGGGAACCTCGACCTCCGGTGTGCCGGATGCACCTGACGCGCCCGCCGCGCCGGCGCTCAGCGTCGGAGACGGCTATATAAGCGCGGAATGGGAGCCGGTCCCGCGGGCGGACTCCTACGAAGTGTGGGCCGCTGCCGAAAACAGCATAGCCGCCGCGCAAAAGCAGGGTGACGACACCACCGAATGCGGCGCCGTCATTGGCGGCCTGGAAAACGACGGAACGACGACGTACTATGTCTGGATAAAGGCAAAAAACGCCGGGGGTACCAGCGCGCCGAGCGAGGCGGGCAGCGCCACCATGCGGGTCGATACCCTGCACCTTGACGCATATCTTCGCGCCCTCGCGGCCAACACCCCCGAAACGCCGCACACGGTGCGTCTTGCCGCGTCGACTATTATCAACACGGAAGATACGAGTGAATTGGGGGTCTGGGCGAGCATCAACATTTTGGTGAGGGACGCCGAAAGATACGTGACGCTCGATCTGAGCGACTGTTCCGCGGCGGGGAATACAGTCACGGGCGCTAACGAGTATACTACTCCCACCGCAAACAAACTGAACATTGTGAAAGACAATGCGTATATCAAAGGCGTTGTGCTTCCCCAAACCCTTACGAGCATAGGGATTTACGCGTTTTACCAGTGTGCCCTTTTGAGCAGCGTAACCATGCAAGATAAGGTAACCCGTATCGGGGAAGTCGCATTTTCCGGCTGCGCGGGACTGACCGAGATGACGATACCGTCCAGCGTAACCCGCATCGATTCTAATGCTTTCAGTAACTGCGGCAACCTGGTCAGGGTTACCTTTGCGGCGGGAAGCGCCATAAACTCTTCAAATTTTTCTTATACTTCGTCTTTCCCCGGTAATTTACGGGATCAGTACTTTTCCGAAACCGGAGGCGGCGCGGGAACTTACCTACGAGAGGCCGGTGCATCAACATGGACCAATATGGCATCCCCGCCGCCCGGCGTGACGGCCACGGCGCAATCGCTCAACAGCATTCTGGTCTCGTGGGATACCGTCCCGTGGGCGCAATCGTACAGGATATACCGGGGCTCCGCAAGCAGCGGCGGTACCTACAGCCTCGCTGGTACCGCCGAAAAGGACGCGCAATCGTATCTCGACAGCGGGCTTTCCGCGAACACGACCTATCTCTACGCGGTGAGCATAGTCAGCGACGTCGGCGAAGGCCGCCGGTCGACATCCAGTTCCGCAACAACGAAAGTCCCCGCCGTGCCCGCGAATGTGAGCGCGGTAAACATCTCTACAAACAGTATATCACTCTCGTGGGATGCGGTACCAGCGGCGGTCTCGTACAAGGTGTATCGCGCGGAGAGTGCCGAAGGAACCTATTCCCCCATCGCTTCCCCCACCGACACTTCATATTCTGACGCCGAACTTCCCGCGGACACGGCCTACCATTACAAAGTATGTGCGGTAAACGCTGTGGGAGAAGGGAGCCCGGCGTATGTATCAGCCAAAACCTTGCTATACAACATAGGCGACACCGGCCCCGCTGGAGGATTGATATTTTATGCGGATGCCACGGGCTTTGTTTCTGCTGGTGTTACTTACCACTACATGGAAGCCGCGCCAGAGGATTTGTCAGGCACGTACCAGTGGGGCGGATATGGCACCTCTTGCAGTACCGAAACGGCCATCGGTACAGGCGCGGCGAACACGGCGGCGCTGACCGCGAGTGATCACGGCCACCCCCATCCCGCGGCGCAAGCCTGCGCGGAATACGAGTACGACAGTTACGATGACTGGTTCCTGCCGAGCACGAATGAATGGGATTGCAATTCGATGTGGAACAGACTCTCTGTGAAAGGTAATTACTGGTCTTCCTCCGGCGCCTCCACCACTTATGCGTGGTACCAGTATATCGGAGACTACGGCGCTCAACCCATCGCAACGAAGCAATCGGAACTTCGAGTCCGTGCGGTGCGGGCGTTTTGAGGGGAGTGGATTAAGGTGATTCTGCGGCGCCGTTGGTGTCCGCTTATCATACCGTTCCGCGTATGCGGGACGGGGAAATTTTGCAAGCGCGGCGCTAAGGGCGCCGCGCATACCTTGTCCGTATGGACTGGTAACGTTGAAGTCTTCGCACAGAGGTAAACTGTGCAAAGGAAACACGGATGAAAAAATTCGACACCATATATGGCGAATTGTTTTTCGAACAAAAAGACTCATACATATATGTGTATGAGGACGACAAGGGAAAAAAACCGCGCTGGGATATCGTCAGAATCCCTATCCCTCTTTACGAGGAGATATATGCGTTTTGTAAGACAACACGCCGTTCTTACAAAACAATGTACCAGAAATTCGGCAATCAACTGCGGGAGGAGGCTGCCCAAGGCGGCACTCCTTTTACGCTTCCACCCGGACTCGAAAGAGGTTCATGTTTTAAACAGGTGGGTACAACGGTGGCCGACAACCTGGGCTATTTCTGCCGCTTCTTTGGTAGAGAGCAGGCCAATGTCAACATTGTGCATTCCACTTGCGCAGACTGCTACAGTTCCAAAGAACGGTGCGGAAGATTGAACAAATGCGGGGACTTTTATGGCTGCGGGGAAGGCGTTATGTGGCCCAATCCCGCTCTCACGCGCGCTGCCATTCTTAAGCAGCGGCTTGCATCAGAGCCTTAACGCAAAAGTGTCCGTCATCGTTTCAAGCGCAGCAAAGGAGGTGCCGCGCTTGGAATGACGGCGATGGGAGCTGTCCGCGGCTCGGGTATGCGGACAAACCAAACGGGGCTTTCTGAACGGGAAAGCTCCGCGCACGCCCTACGGCGTGCCAACACAAAAAAGGAGGTGCGTATGCACCTGAAAACAACTGAAGATGGCCTCCCCCTCGAATTTTCCGAGGCGCGTATTGAGAATGCCATCAAAACACTCAAGGCTGGCTATGGAGTCCAATCCTATTGCCGGATTATGGACAAGCGTTGGTCAGCAAC
>JAISTO010000204.1 GCA_031272575.1 Treponema sp.
GTTCGCGGGCTGGAACAGCGCGCAGAACGGCACGGGCGTTCACTACACGGCGGGTTCTTCCCTGACGGTGAATCAGTCTGTCATCCTGTATGCACGGTGGGCGGAGAGTTACCCCTTCACGACGCCGGACGAGCACCGCGAGACCGTTTCCGTCCCGGCCTTGACTATCACGGGGAGCGGGTCAGGCGGCGCCGAGTACGGTGGGGTGTTCATCAGCGGCAGGACCGTCACCTTGAGTCCGTACCAGATTGCGAAGTACGAGACGACCTACGAGTTGTGGTACGAGGTGAAGACCTGGGCAACGAGCCACGGTTACACATTCGCCAATGCGGGGCGGGGGGACATCCTGGGCACGGACGGCGCAACGCCGACCAACGCTAACAAGACCAAACCGGTGATCTATATTTCCTGGTGGGATGCGCTGGTGTGGTGCAACGCCTACAGCGAGATGAGCGGCAAGACGCCGGTCTACACGGTGAGTGGGGCGACATTAAAAAACGCGACCGCCGCTCCCACGCTGGACGCGCTGGACGTCACGAGGAGCGGGTACCGCCTGCCCACGGATGCGGAGTGGGAGGCGGCGGCGCGGGGCGGGAACCCGTTGAACACGACGAACTGGGGCTACACCTACGCGGGGAGCAGCACGATTGATAACGTAGCGTGGTATGTTGACAATTCAGACGGCACAACTCATCCCGTGGGCGGGAAGACCGCGAACCTTCTCGGGTTGCATGACATGAGCGGCAATGTGTTTGAGTGGTGCTGGGACTGGTACGGCTCGATAGGTACGGGGGAGGCGGTGAATCCCACGGGTCCTTCTTCGGGGGCTGAACACGTGATACGCGGCGGCGGTTGGAGCTACGATTCGACATACTGCACCGTGCTCCGCCGGCGCGACGACACCGCGAACTACACGGGGCACTTCCTCGGCTTCCGCGTGGCGTGCAAGGCGGAGTAGGGGGAAAACGGGCTTGCGCCCGTTTTCCCAGGCAAGGGACGCGGGAACGCGCCGTGCGGCAGCCACGCGCTCTGCTTGATGCCGTTACTCTACACCCACTCGCGCTTTACCGGATAACGGTCAAAAACATCATCAGAACTAATGAGCGGCATATTCTCAGTCAGCGCATGAGCAATGATCAGCCGGTCAAAGGGATCACGATGTATGTACTCAAGGCTCATGAGTGCGACCAAATGTTCCGGCTCAACCGGCAGCAATTCAAAGCCGTTTTCCCTGGTTTTTTCGACCATCGTGGCGAAATCCACAGACAGCATGAGCTTTTTAAGACTCATTTTGATCGCCATCTCCCAGAGGCTGGCGATGCTCACGAACAGCCGGGAACTTTCCGCTTCCATCAGTTTTTTGACTTTGGCCGGCAGGCGCGGGTCGTCTTCGAGAAACCAGATGAACGATTGGGTATCAAACCAGGCGGTCTGTCATTGATAGTCCTTGAAATCGTCCAGCGGCGCGTTGAAATCGTCGCTCATCCAGACAAAGGTACCCTTCATGCAGCCTGCCCTGGGCTTTTGGGGATTCTGGCCGGCGTACTTTGACAGCAGGAAGTCAACATAGTCCAGCACTTGACGCTGAATCTGCGGGGGGAGAAGGCGGGCCTTTTCTGGCAATACAACGCTTGTATTCATACTATGAGCATACTATGCCTTTGGAGGAGTAGTCAAGGGGGGCCCATGGTTAGATTTTTACTTGTGAGACATCACGGGGGGACGGGTTGGAGTCAGGGAGTGGGGGCGCGAGCGAGGGCATGGGGTGGGGCGAGTGAGGGTCGAGCGGGGAGCGAGCGCAGGGGACGGAGTGGGAGGTGGCGGCGCGCACCCCACCCCGTGGGCCAAAAGGCCGC
The DNA here is from genome assembly GCA_031272575.1 of Treponema sp. Taxonomy (GTDB): domain Bacteria; phylum Spirochaetota; class Spirochaetia; order Treponematales; family Breznakiellaceae; genus JAISTO01. Next base: position 1,857 of record JAISTO010000204.1, read on the forward strand.
GAATCTGCTCGGGCTGCACGACATGAGCGGGAACGTCTGGGAGTGGTGCTGGGACTGGTCGATCAGTACGGGGACAGTGACGGACCCCTCGGGCGCCTCTTCGGGGGCTACCCGCGTGATGCGCGGCGGCAGTTGGTCCTATATGGTCTCCGGCTGCACCGTGTCCGCCCGGGGCAACAACCCCCCGGACTTCTGGAACGACGACATCGGCTTCCGCGTCTGCGAGTCTGTTCCGGCGGAATAGGGGGAAAGCGATAAGCGAGAAATAGTCGTCGTTCATCGCTTATTGTTCGTCAGACTACTATCCGCCGAGCCTACGCCTTAGTTCAGCGATTTCGGCCTGGAGGTCGTCGTTACTGGTTTGTAAAGCAACATTACTAGTTTGCAAGGCATCAATCTCTTTCTGACGGGCTTGCCAGCCCTGCTTTCTGGCCGTGTTCATGCTGGTCACCCAGTCGGACTCGGCCTTGTCGTAAGCGTCATACGTCCGCTTCAGCGCCGGATCACGAGCGATTATCTCCATCTTGTTCTGAAATGCGGCTATCGCAGTGTCCATCTTCACTACCTCCTCAATCTGTTCTTTTGAACTATGCTCGTCGAAATATACCAGCCACCGGTGAAGCGGATCGTCAAGCGTGAACAGCAGGAATATAGCACGGCGGGGGCTTTTGTCAAGGGGGAATGCGGGGGGAATGCGGGGCACTGTCAACAAGTTAAGGAAAACAAGGCCGTCATTGCCGGGCTTTTCCCCCCTCAAAACAGCGCGCCCTGTTCCTCGCGGTTTTGGCGGCGCGGGGGGCGTTTGGAAAATTTCTCTAAATTGAAAAATTCCTCTATTTCGGCAAGAAAGCGGCTTGGGCGGTTTTCCAGTGTGCGGGATTGAAAGACGCGCTTCTTTGCCCACGAAAGAGAGAGGCCGGTTTTGGCGCGGGTCATAGCGACATAGAGTATGCGCCGCTCCTCCTCGATGCGCGCGCGTTCGAGCGCGGGGGAGTCCTTGCCGCCGAAGAGGGTGAAGGGGAGGACGCCCTCTTCGAGCGCGGGCACAAAGACCTGCTCGAACTCGAGGCCTTTTGACGCGTGCATGGTCATGACGCGTACCCCCTGGGTGGGTACCTCCGCGTCCGCGTCCTCGATGAGTTTGCAGGGGATGCCGTGATCCGCGAGCGCCTTGAGGAGCGGGGGCGCGAGGGCCGCGGCGCGTATGAGGATCGCGATGGAATCCAGACTTGCGGCCGCGGCGGGGGACACCGCGTCCGCGGTGCCGCTGTCGAGCGCGAAGAAGGAGGTGCCGCCGAGGAGCGCGGCTATGCGGCGGGCTATGCCCTCGGCCTCGGACGCGGCGCTGGGGTATGCGGCGCGGCACAGGACGGCCTTGCCTTCGGCGCCGCGGAGTTCCGCTCCCGCGAGACGGCCTGCCGCGGCCGCGATGGGGGCCGCGCAGCGGAAACTGCGCGAGAGGCTGAAGCGTACGGCATCCGGGTAATCCTCGAGGAAGCGGTCGATGAAGCGCTTGTCCGAGCCGCGGAACCCGTAGATTGCCTGATTCGGATCCCCTATGACCCAGAGTTTCTGTTCGCCGTCCGCCCCCTGCATGGCGCTTTGCGCAGCATCGCGCCGCGTCAGGAGACGCAGGAGCGCGTACTGGCTGAAGTTGATGTCCTGGTACTCGTCAACAAAGATATAGCGATACATATACCGCAATCTTTGACGCGCCTCTTTTGACAGCGCGAGACGACGCGCGGCCTCGCAGATCAGGCCGTCAAAGTCGAGCGCGTTTTGTTCGCGGAGGCGTTTCTGGTATACGCGGTAGAGCGAGTCCTTTTTCGCGTCAAAAGCGGGGAGGCCGAAACGCTCCGCTATGCGGACGAGGTCTGTGTTCTCCGCGCCCAGGCTGAGTTCCTGCTCGCCCGGCAAAAGGAGGAAGCGTTTTCTCGCTTCGATGTACTCGCCCAGCGCGCGGAATGGAACCCCCTTCACCGCGCCGCTAAGGTCCTTCAAGAGCGCGTCACGAGCCTCGTTAGTTAAGATTGAAGGCCGCACGTCGAAAAAGTCAGTGAGGAGCGCGGCGCAGAAGGAATGGAAGGTCGCGGCGTGTACCGCGGCTACGTCCGCGTCCGCGCCCTGCGTCTTCGCGAGGCGCTCTTTCAGTTCGCGGCTTGCCTTCACCGTGAAGGTGAGCGCCGCAATGGAAGAGGGCCTCGCGCCGTTTTGCAGAAGCCGCGCGATGCGGGCGCTGAGAGTCGCGGTCTTGCCCGCGCCCGGGCCTGCCGCAATCAGCACGGCGCGGCTTTCGCAGCGGATGGCTTTTTCCTGTTCGGCATCCGGCGTGAAAACGCTTGTTGGAGATTTTTGCGAATGCGGTTCTGGGCGCGGCATTGGAGATTTTTGTGGCAGCATTGGAGGTTTTTGTGGCGGAGATTTTTGTGCCTCCGCTGCGAAAAGCGCGTTCCCCGCTTCGCGTGTCCCTTCACCAAAAACGGTGATGACGCCGTACTCGCCGTCGCAGCCGGGCCGCACCGACACCTCGCCGCGTCTCATACGCGTGAGCGCCTCCGCGAGGCGCTCGCCCGGAATGCCGGGTGCCTTTATGCGCGCCGCGTCCGCCGGCGGCATATCTATCAAAAAGGCCAACTCGCTGCCGGCCTGCGCGATGATGCTCTCGTACGCGAGATCGGTTTTTTTCGACGCGGGCCCTGCGCCGAGCAGTTCGCCCGCGAGTTCCCGCAGCGGGATTAGCGAGAGGTAAGGCCGCCGGTTCGTCCCCGCATAGTCCGCGGGGCAGGGCGCCCGCTCGTCCACCGGCCTATCCGCGCAGTCCCGCACCCGCCGCATAACGCCCATCGTGAGCGGCTTCCCGCACACCGGACAGAGCCCCCCCGCGGCCTCCTCCGGATTCAGGCATACCCCGCACTTGCGGTGCCCGTCGTAATGGTACTTCCCTTCTTGAGGGAAAAACTCCACCGTGTACAAGATATCCGCGCCGGCCCGCCGCCAGAGCGCGTCCGTAAGTGACGCGAAGCAGGGTTCCATGCTGAAGGCGGTCGCCTCCCGCCCCAGTTTCTCCGGCGAGTGCGCGTCCGAATTGGAGATAATGGAAAACCGGTCGAGGGAGGCGAGCGCCCAGTTCATCGGCGGGTTCGAGGAAAGGCCGGTCTCTATCGCGGGAATATAACGCGCCATATCGCCGTAGCACTCGTCAATCGAATCGAAGCCGGAGCGCGCCCCGAGCGCGGAAAACCAGGGGGTCCATATATGGGCGGGTACCAGCACAGCGCGCTCGTCCGTTTCAAGCAGCACCGCAAGCAGGTCGCGCGAATCCAGACCCAGAATAGGCCGCCCGTCCGAGCGGATATTGCCGAGTTTTTCGAGCCGCGCCTGAAACGCCTCCGCGGCCGCAAAGTCCGGCAGCAGCACGAGGTGGTGCACCTTGCGGGTCTTGTCACCCTTTTTGTAAATGGTGCTTATTTCCCCCGTGAGCACAAAGAGGGGAGGGCGTATACCCCCCCCGCCATACTCACTTTTGAGCGTGTAGAACCCGCCCCCCGCCTCGGTCAACTGCTCCCGCAACTCTGCAAGCCAGGCAGGATGCGTACAGTCCCCCGTGCCGATCAGATCGATGCCCTTGATACGCCCCCACTTGTCAAGCGCGGCCGGCGTCAGGCTCTTGCTCGTGGCCCGCGAAAACCGCGAATGGATGTGGAGGTCGGCCGTCATCTGCATCGGCGTTTCATGCATACCCCTCGATGCCCTGCCGCTCCCGGATCTCGTACAACTTTTTGTCCAACTCGGCGATCTTCATCTGCTCGAGGGCCCTCTTGTACTCCACGGGGAGCACCTTGATGAAGCGGCCGCGCCGCTCTTCCCAGTCGTCGAGGATGCCCTGCGCGTAGGCGGAGCCGGTCCAGTACACGTGCTTCTGGATCAGGTGCTTTACGAGGCGCTCGTCCTCCGGGTCCTCAAGGCCGGAAAGTTCCACCATGCCCCGGTTCAGGAAGTACTCGAATTTCCCGGTGACATCGAGCACATACGCGATGCCGCCCGACATACCCGCGCCGAAGTTGCGGCCCACAGGCCCGAGCACAACCAGCCTGCCGCCGGTCATGTACTCCGCGCAGTGATCCCCCGTGCCTTCGACCACGGCGCGGGCGCCTGAGTTGCGCACACAGAAGCGCTCGCCCGCTATGCCCGCCGCGAAGAGTTCTCCCGTGGTGGCCCCGTAGAGGGCCGTGTTCCCCGTGATGATGTTCTCGTTGCTCTTGAAGGTGGACCCCTCAGGCGGGGCCAGGACGAGGCGGCCGCCGGAGAGGCCCTTGCCCAGGTAGTCGTTAGCGTCCCCCCAGAGCCGGAAGGTGATACCCTTGGCCAGGAAGGCGCCGAAACTCTGCCCGGCCGAACCGGTGAAGTCCACGGTGATGAAGTTCTGCGGCAGGCCCTCGCTCCCGAAGCGGCGGCTCACCTCGTACGAGAGCATGGCCCCCACGGCCCTGTCCGTGTTCTTCACCGGGAAGCGCAGAGCCCGCGGCGCCTTGTGGTCGAGCGCGGCGAGGCACTCGGTTATCAGGGCGCGGTCCAGCACCGCGTCAATCTTGTGAATCTGATTCTGCACGCAGTGCCGCGCCTCCCCCCCGGGGATCCACGAGGGGCCCTCGCTCAGGGCGAGCACGGCGCTCAGGTCGACCCCCGCGGCCTTCCGCGCCGCGAGGCGCTCCCCCTCGGGCGCCCGCGCCGCAAGCAGATCGGCTCTACCCACCAGATCGTCGAAGCGCCGGAACCCGAGTGAGGCCATCACCTCGCGGGTCTCCTGGGCAAGGAAGCGGAAGAAGTTGACCAGGTACTCGCTCTTGCCCGCGAAGCGCCGGCGCAGTTCCGGGTCCTGGGTCGCCACCCCCATGGGGCAGGTGTTTTCATGACACTTGCGCATCATCACACAGCCGAGCACCACAAGCGCGGAGGTCCCGAAGCCGAACTCCTCGGCCCCCAGGAGCCCCGCGATCACGATGTCGCGGCCCGACTTCAACTGGCCGTCCGTCTGCAGGCGCACACGACCCCGCAGCCCGTTCCGCACGAGGGTCTGGTGCGTCTCCGACAAGCCGATCTCCCAGGGCAGGCCGGCATGGCGTATGCTCGACTGGGGGCTCGCCCCGGTCCCGCCGTCAAACCCGGAAATGAGGATAGTGTCCGCATGGGCCTTGGCGACCCCCGCGGCCACCGTCCCCACCCCCGTCTCGGACACCAGTTTCACGCTTATGCGGGCCTCGGGGTTCGCGTTTTTCAAATCGAAGATCAGTTCCGCCAGGTCCTCGATGGAATAAATGTCGTGATGGGGGGGGGGGCTGATCAGCGTGACCCCCGGCGTCGAGTGCCGCGTCTTCGCGATCGCCGCCGAGACCTTGTGCCCCGGCAATTGCCCCCCCTCGCCCGGCTTCGCGCCCTGCGCAATCTTGATCTGCAGTTCCCGCGCGTGGGCCAGGTAGTTGCTCGTTACCCCGAAGCGCCCGGACGCCACCTGCTTAATCGCGCTCGAAAGCGTCACCCCATCAGGCTGCGGCGCGAAGCGCTCGTCATCCTCGCCCCCCTCGCCCGAATTGCTCCGCGCCCCCAGCGAGTTGAGCGCCCGCGCAATCGTCTCGTGCGCCTCCTTCGAAAGCGACCCCAGCGACATCGCCCCCGTCGTAAAGCGCTTCACGATATCCTCAACCGGTTCCACCTCTTCAATCGGTACCGCCCCCCCCCCTGTAGAGGAAGATAAGGCCATATCCCCCCCTCTGGGGGGGGTAGTGGGGGGGTCACCGAATCTGCCATCCTCCCCTGCGGGGAGGATGCGGCCATTCTCCCCCCCTGGGGGGGGGGTAGGGGGGGGTGTCCTAAACTCCAGCAGCCCCCGAATCACATGGGGGCTTCTGTTGAGCGCGTCAGACGCCGCCGTGAACTGCTTGAACTTCGCGTAGTCCCCGGTGCGGGTTGCCCACTGGAGCAGGTGGATAGTCTCCGGGTTCCAGGCGTGACGCTCGCCCGCCTTGCGCCAGCGGTACTGCCCGGCCCCGTCCAGGAGCCGGTCGAGCGGCCCGGGCGAATCGCCCGCGTAGTCCCAGACGCTCCGCGCCGCGGCCCGGGGGGCGAGCGCCTCGGCCTCCAGTTCCGCGAAGCCGGCCCCGGCTATGCGGCTCAAGGTCCCCTTGAAGCACTTCTCGATGACCGCAGGCCCCAGGCCGATCGCCTCGAAAATCTGCGCGCCCCGGTACGAACGGAGGGTGCTCGTGCCCATCTTGCTCATCACCTTTAAGAGCGCCTTCTCGAGGCCCTTCAGGTAGTGTTTGGCGGCCTCCGCGTAGGGGCCTATGCGCTCGCCCTCAGGCCCCCGGCAGAGCGACGCGAGTGACGCGAGGGCCCCGTAGGGGCACACCAGATCCGCGCCGTAGCCGAAGAGGAGGGCGAAGTGCATGATCTCGCGGGGCTCCGAGGACTCGACCACAAGCGCGGTCCGCATTCGCAGCCCCCGCGCGATAAGGCCGTGGTGCACGGCCCCCACCGCAAGGAGGGCGGGGATAGCGCAGTGGTTCCCCTCCGGGTCGAGGGCCTTCCTATCCGAGAGGATGACCAGAGCCGCCCCCCCCTCGACCGCCCGCGCGGCCTCTTCCACCAGCGCGTCGAGCGCTTTTTCCAGCCCCCCCTCAAAAACCGCGTCCAGAGTGCGGGGCTTAAAGACATCCGGCTTTACCTGCTTGAGCGCTTCCAAATCCGCGCCCGTCATTATCGGGTGCTTCACCTTGACAAGGCGGCAGTGGGCCGGGCTCTCGGAGAGCAGGTTGGGGCGCGGCCCCGCGAAACTGGTGAGTGTCATCACCAAATCCTCGCGGATCGAGTCGATGGGCGGGTTGGTGACCTGCGCGAAGTTCTGCTTGAAGTACGCGTAGACCCGCTGGGGTTTTTCGGAAAAAACCGCAAGCGGGGTGTCCGTGCCCATAGAGGCGGTCGGCTCGCCGGTGCCAAGCGCCATGGGCACAAGGAGGCGCTCGCGATCCTCGCGGGTGTAACCGGCCGCGTTTTCCATAAAGAGTACGCGGCCCTCCGCTTCGAGGGTTTTGTCCGCCGGTTCCGCTAACCCCTGGTCAAGTTCCTGACTAAGGGTCGTAAGTTCCTGCTTTAACCAGGCCGCGTAGGGGGCCTTTGTGTACACGGCCTTTTTCGCCTCGCTGTCCGGGATAATGCGGCCCTCTTCCAGATCGACGAGGAGGAGTTTGCCCGGCAGGAGCCGCCCCTTGTAGGCCGCGTCCTCGGGCGCGAAGTCCTGCACGCCGGTCTCGCTCGCCATGACGATGATGCCGTCCCGCGTGACGGTGTAGCGGGAGGGTCTGAGGCCGTTGCGGTCGAGGGTGCCGCCCACATAGCGGCCGTCGCAAAAGACCATGGACGCGGGGCCGTCCCAGGGTTCCATGAGACAGGCATGGTATTCGTAAAAATCCTTTAGTTCCTGCGGGATGGGGTTCTTGTCGTTCCAGGCCTCCGGGATAAGCATCATGAGCGCGTGGGGGAGGCTGCGCCCGGCCATGACGAGGAGTTCGAGCGCGTTGTCGAAACTGGCCGAGTCGCTCGCGCCCCCCTCGATGACGGGGACTATCTGCCGGAGCGCGGGCCCCAGGCGGGGGTGCGCAAAGAGCGCCTCCCGCGCGGCCATCCAGAAGCGGTTTCCTTTTATCGTGTTGATCTCGCCGTTGTGCGCGAGGAAGCGGAAGGGCTGGGCCAGGGGCCAGGACGGAAAGGTGTTCGTGGAAAACCGCGAGTGCACGAGCGCGACCGCGGTGCTAAGCGCCTCGTCCCCCAGTTCCGGGTAGTAGTGACGGAGTTGGGTGGGCATCAGCATACCCTTGTAGACGATGGTGCGGGACGAGAGCGAGGGCATATAGCAGCGCGCACCCGCGGCCCGCAGCGTGGGGTCTTCGGCGGCGGCCTTCTCGAAGGCGCGGCGGTACACGTAGAGCGCGAGGTCGAGGTCCGAGGGGGCGCCTGCGGCCGCCTCGCCCGCGGATGGGCGGCCCGTGGGCGCGAGAAAGACCTGCCGTATGCGCGGCTCGGCCGCGCGCGCTATCGCGCCGAGCGCGGCGCTGTCCACAGGCACATCCCGCAGGGCGAGCACCGCGAGGCCGCAGGAGGCCGCGGTTTTTTCGAGCAGCGCCTCCGCTGCCCGCGTGAGCGCGTCAGAGCCCCCCGCTGCCTGCGGGAAAAACACGAAGCCGCAGCCGTACGCGCCCGGGGCCGGCAGCCCCGGCACGAGCGCGCGGTAGTAGTCGTGGGGTATCTGGAGCAGCACCCCGGCCCCATCCCCGGTCTTGTTATCCGCGCTCTCCGCCCCCCGGTGCTCCATGCGCTCAAGCACCTGGAGCCCCCGGTCGAGTATGCCGTGGGACTTCCACCCCCTGATGTTCGCAACAAAGCCTATGCCGCAGGAGTCATGCTCAAACTCCGGCCGGTACAGCCCCTGGTGGGCTGGCCCCTGGGGCGCTGGCTCCTGGTGGGCTGGCCCCCTGGGGGCCTCTGGTTTTTCAGTCATGTCTGATACCTCGAGGCGAGTATAGCATGAGAGGGGAGGGGAG
>JAISTO010000047.1 GCA_031272575.1 Treponema sp.
GCGGGGGGGGGGCCCGGGGCCCGCCCCGGTCTGCGTGTTGGTGTGGTGGTTCTGCCAACACGACACCCCCCCCCCCGGGGGGGGGGCTTCCCCACTTTAACTATTTTTCCACGCAAAGCGAAGATACTCCTCTATAAATATGTCGATTTCGCCGTCCATGACGGCCTGGATGTTGCCGGTTTCGACGCGGGTGCGGAGGTCCTTGACCATGGTGTAGGGTTGAAAGACATAGGAGCGGATTTGGCTGCCGAAGGTGATGTCTTTTTTTTCCTGATCGAAGCGCTCGTTTTCTTTGGCTTTTTCGCGGCGGCGGAGTTCGTACAGTTGGGCGCGGAGCATGCTCATGCAGGTGGCGCGGTTCATGGTCTGGCTCCGCTCGCTGCGGCAGGCGACGACGATGCCGGTGGGGAGGTGCGTGAAGCGGACCGCGCTGTCCGTCTTGTTCTGGTGCTGGCCGCCCTTGCCGCCGGCCCGGAAGGTGTCGACGCGCAGGTCCTCCGGCCGGATGTCGATTTCGATCGAGTCGTCCAGGATGGGGAAGAGGTACACGGACGCGAAACTGGTGTGCCGGCGCGCGTTGGCGTCGAAGGGGGAGATGCGGACGAGGCGGTGCACGCCGCTTTCGCCTTTGAGGTAGCCGTACGCGTAGGGGCCGTCGATTTTCAGGGTGACGCTTTTTATGCCCCCCTCGGCCTCGAGTCGGTCTTCTTCTTCGCAGGTGAAGCCGCGGCGCTCGGCCCAGCGCATATACATACGGCAGAGCATAGAGGCCCAGTCGCAGGCCTCGGTGCCCCCGGCGCCGGAGTGCACGGTGAGGAAGCAGCCGTTCTGGTCCACCTCGCCGGAGAGGAGTTCGGTGAGGGTGAGGCGCTCGAAGCGCCCGCCAAGGTCGTTGAGCGCGGCCTCGAGGCCCGCCGCTTCGCCCTCGTCGGCCGCCTCGGAGGCGAGGCCGTGGAGGACGAGGAGGTCGGACGTCTCCCCCCGGAGCGCCCGCCAGGGTTCGAGCCGCGCTTTGAGCGCCTTGAGGCGCGACATGAGTTTTTCCGCGGCCGACGGGTCGTTCCAGAGCCCGGGGGCCGCGGCTTGTGTTTCCAGGGCGGCTATCTGCGCGGGCAATCCCGCGTCGTCAAAGACGCCTCCATGTTTCGTCAGTTTTGGCCGCCAGCGCCGCTATGGGCGCGGCCAGTTCGGTTAAGAGCATGAGGGGAGTATAGCAGGGGGGCGCGGTTTTGGCAAGGGGGGGGCTGCTCCCTAACCTGTCGGTATCGGGGTGGTGCGTATCCTGCTCCTGCTGATCACCGAGGAGCCCGCCACCGCCGCGATGATCACCGCGCCGCCGGCGAGCGAGGGCAGCGGCGGCCGTTCCCCGGTAATGACGAGCACCCAGACCGGGTTCAGCACCGGCTCCGCCATTGCGGTGAGCATGGCCTGAATCGCGCTGACCCGTTTTATGCCGTACGAGAAAAAGAGCGACGCCGCCCCTATCTGAATGATCCCCATATAGAGGATAGCCATGACGGTCGGCAGGCTGAAGACAGGGGGGGCGATAAAGAAAAAGGGGATACTCCAGGCAAAGTTGATTAAGTGTGACAGCAAAAACGAGTCGCTGGGGGAGCCTGATTTCATCATGCGGAGGACCACGGTGTTCGCGCCGAAGGCTATACCCGAAAGGAGCGCGATAGCATCCCCCGCGAGGCTGCCCGCCGCCAGGCCCCCCTGGAAAAAGATGAAAAGCCCCACCGCGATGAGGCCGAGCGCGGCCCAGTGCTCCCAGCGGGGCTTCTCCCTTATCAAGACCCAGCCCAGCAGCGCGGCCCAGACCGGCGCGCTGTACTGGAGCAGGATCGCGTTGGCCGAGGCTGTCAATTTATTGGCGATGGTGAAACTCAGCATGGTGAACGCGTAGAGCGCCGCTCCGGCCCAGAGGGGCCCCTTGCTGTTCCGCGCGCTGCCTCGCGGCGGGAAGAGGACCCTTACCACCGCCATAAACACGAACGCGATGAGGCTGCGTATGCCGGAGATCAGCACCGGGTGCCAGGGCAACAGTTTGATGAAGAGCCCGCTTGTACTCCACAGAAACGCGGTGAGCAGTATCGCCCACTGTCCGGCAGTCTGGCCAGGTATTTTGAAGGAACCGAATGCGCGCTGCATAGAAACAGGGGAGCGGGACGCCCCCCTATCAAACAGTACCGGTCACGGCCTGGCTTTGCGGGGCTGCATATTCCGCCGGAACCAGCGGACGTTCTTGTTCTCCGGGATCGGAACGACCTCCTGCGGAGGGCAGAGCGCCATGGTGAGGGCATGCGCGATCTTGCTCGTGAGCCAGCAGAAGGGCTTGAGTATCTTCACCTTTCTGCCGATGGCCTGCGCAACCAGATCGGTGTAGAGCGTGATGGTCTGGAAGGCCGCGATCAGGTCGTTGCAGATGAGGATTTCGGAGATGACCCCGAAAAACATTTCCGCCGGAAGGAAGCCGCGGGCGTATTCCACGGCCCAGACCCCGTTCGTGAAGTTCATCGCCCTGGCCTGGCCAGGCCCCACATAGACGCGGTCCCCGGGCTTGTACACTTTTTTGTGGAATTCGCCCTCGCCGTAGTACCACATCTCGCCGTCGATCACCGTGTCCCAAAAACCGGTGAAGTGCCGCCCCGAATGCCCCTCCGAGCCAATGGGGGTACCCCAGATCATGATGTACTCGGTCAGTGACGCGTAGTACAGTTTCATCTGGATCATCGCGCCGCCGGCTATCGAATAGACCCAGGGTTGACTGAAGTCTATCGTGCCGGGATAGCGTTTTTCCATTGCCTTTGCGAACACATCGAACATTTCGGGCACCGGATGCCCCAAACATTCCATGGCGCACTCGTGTACCACCGGGGTACTAAAAACTGCCATTGTTTTCTCCTTTATTCTATGGGGAGTAGGGAATAGGGAATAGGGAGTGGGGTGCTCGACGCTTGTAGGATGCGCGGACTACCGAAAAGCATGACGGCAGTTCGCGCCCCCCACAAGTGGAGAGCACCCTACTTCCCACTCCCTTACTCCCTACTCCCCACCCTACTCCCAAACATAACCCGCATAGAGCGGCCGAGCACCCGCGTGGCAAGTGAGCGGGGCATAAGGCCCAGTGCCGCATAGCCAAGATGGTTCCGCAGCCCGTCCGACGCGGAGGGGGCGCGGCCCAGCGCCTTGAGCGCGCGGCGCACCGCCCGCTCGGGACTGCCCAGCGGGACGAGGCGGCTCGGCTTCAGGTGATTCGCCTCCACGCCGGGGGTGCGGGTGAGGCCCGCCATGAAGCCCAGCACATCGACCCCCAGGGGACGCCACTCCGCCCAGAGCGCCTCGGCCAGCATGAGGTTGTACGCCTTGGTGCCGCAGTAATGGGCGCTCCAGGGGGTGCCATGGAGCGCCGAGCCTGAGGCCAGGAAGATGACCCCGCCCCGCCCCCGCGCGGCCATAAGGCTGCCGTAATGACGGGTCAGGACCAGCGCGGCGCGGGCGTTCGTGTGCAACTGCCCCAGCAGATAGTCCGCATCCTGCGCGAGAAAAGGCCCCACGGTCGAAAGCCCCGCGTTGTTGACGAGGAGCCCCACCTCGAGCGAGTCGGTGACCGGCCGCAGCGCGTTGAGCAGGTCCGCGCGGCTCAGATCCACCACCGCCGCCCGCGCCGTTATGCCGTAAGCCCGCGCCAAATCGGCGGCGAGGCGCTCCAGTTGAGAGCCGGAGCGCGCGGCCAGCACCAGATTCAGGCCCCGCTCCGCCAGTTGCCGCGCAAACTCCGCCCCCAACCCGCGCGACGCGCCGGTAACCAGCGCCCAGGGCCCGTACTTTTGCGCAAACGCGCCGCCCCTCGAGAGACGTTCCGTCACGGGAAGAGCATAGCCGATAGAGATTTTTTTGTCAAGGGGAAGATAGGGAGTAGGGAATAGGGAGTGGGGAGTGGAATCGCGGTTCGAAAATCTTTCGTAGTACCCCATGTATGCCGGTAGTAGCAGAGATTCGCGAATGAACGCTAATGTGGCGATATATCGCCCGAATTTTTGGCAACTGTGTTGCCGCCGAATATTACTCTTATAAAATTCGCGTTCATTAGCATAATTCGCGGTTAAATTCTTGACTTTTCGGAGTAGCAGGGCATCCACCATGTAGTGCTGCCTGGGAAAACAGGGCCCTGTGGTATTGAAACGCCGTTTTATCGTGGTCATTGGGGATATGATACCCTGTTCGGGGGATAATTACAAGTGGCACCCTTGTCACAATAAAAGAACTATGCTATATTTTTGACAGGAGCCCCTATGAAACGGAATGCATTTGCTATGCGCTTAAAGCCAGGCTGCGAGGCCGAATACAAAAAGCGCCACGATGCCATCTGGCCGGAACTGAAGGCCGAACTGCGCAAGGCCGGTGTGTCGGATTACTCGATCTACCTCGATCGAAAAACGAACACGCTCTTTGCGTTTCAGTATCTGGCGGAAGATGCGGCCGACGACGCGTTGCCCTGGGCGGAAGTGGTGCGGCGCTGGTGGCACATGATGCAGGACCTGATGGACACGAACGCGGACGAGTCCCCGGTGAGCGACCCGCTCGTGGAACTGTTCCACATGGACTGAAGGCAGGAGGACACCGGGGGAAATGACGCGGCCTAAAGTCGCCCCTTCCTTAACCGCCGGCCTTCATCCCCCGGCGCTCGCCTCCCCCGCGCAAAGAACAATCAACCGCAAAGGCGCCTGCCGTTGCTTGCAACGGCAGGCGCACAAGGGGGCTTTCCTTCCTTCTTCGCCTGCGGAAACGAAGTTTCCGATTTGCCTTCGCGGTTTATATCCTCTTGCCCCCTTACTCCGCCGGAACAGACTCGCAGACACGGAAGCCGTGGGATTGGTTGAGGATGGAGTCCCACGCCCAATAACTACGCCGGTCGGAGATCGTACAGTAGGACGCATTGTAGAGGCAACTGCCGCCGAGGAGCCGGCGGTTCTGCACATTCGAGCCCCACTGGTCCCAGCACCACTCCTGCGCGTTCCCGCACATATCATACAACCCGAGAAGGTTCGCCGCCTTCTGGCCTACAGGGTGGGTCGCAAGGCCGGAATTATCATAATACCACGCCACGTCGTCAATCGTGTTACTCCCGGCGTAGGTGTAGTTCCAGTGCGTCGTGTTGGACGGGTCGCCGCCACGCGCCGCCGCATCCCACTCCGCCAGCGTGGGTAGCCGATACCCGTTCTGCGTGGTGTCCATTGTGGGCAGCGTAGAGGGCGGAGACGCCGCGTTCTTGAGCGTCGCCCCGCTCATCGTGTACACCGGTGTCTTCCCGCTCATCTCGCTATAGGCGTTGCACCACACGACCGCATCCCACCAGAAAATATAGGTTACCGGCTTGGTCTTGTTGGCGTTGGTCGGCACCGTGCCGTCCGTACCCAAATTGTCCTCCCGCCCCGCGTTAGCGAAGGAGTAGCCGTGGCTCTCGGCCCAGGTTTTCACCTCGTACCACAACTCATAGGTCGTCTCGTATTTTGCCATCTTATACGAACCCAGGGTGACGCCGCTCTCCGGAATGGTCAAGGCCGGGATGGTCTCGGTCTCGCGGTAGTCAATGGGCGTTGTGTAGGGGTAACTCTCCGTCCACCAGGCGTACAGGATGACAGACTGATTCACCGTCATGCTGCTCCCCGCCGCATAATGAAGCCCCGTACCATCCGAGGCGCTGTTCCAGCCCGCGAACACGTAGCCCGCCTTGGTCAGCGTGTTCCGGCCCGGTATGGTGATGGCCGCGTTCGCCGCGACGGTCTGAGAGGCGGGCGCGCTCCCGCCGTCCGAATC
>JAISTO010000052.1 GCA_031272575.1 Treponema sp.
CTTTCGTCAACCAATCAGGACGACATTGTGCTTGACCCGTTCTTCGGAACCGGCACCACCGGCGCTGCCGCAAAGAAACTGAAGCGCCGTTACATCGGCATCGAAAAAGAAGCCGAATATATCGCGGTTGCCGAAAAACGCATCGCCGCAATTTCGCCGTTCGATATTTTCCCGGAGGCGGACTGGGTTGAGGAGGCGCCTGCAGCGCTTTGACTACTTTTTTTCGTTGGATTCGGCAAGGCGGCTGTAAATCGGAATTTCGGGGCGATACTCGAAATGCATCGTGTCGAAAAGAAACCACTTGCCGCCCCAAATGAAGCCCTGCTCCTCGAAGGCCTCGATCACTTCTTTCGGGGGATGAAACCGCTTCGTGTAGGGGATGTTCCACCATTCGGGATTAGTGCGGCTCGCCCAGAGCCAGTAGGTCTGCAGCCCCTTGAGGTTTTGGGGAAGCAAATCGATGGCCGTGCCGTAGGAGTGAAAACTGCGGGATTCGGTTTCCGCGACGCTGCGCCAGTTCCATGCGTCCGCGCTTTTCAGACTCTCGACCCAGTCCCGCACGGCCTTGTTTGTTTTCTTCAAAGCAAGAATTTTTTCCTCGACCAGGCTGAGTTCTTCCAGTATCGAGTAATGCACGTTCGTCGTTATGCCGAGAAAGCATATCTGCTTTACCCGCTCCTCGGCCTCTGTTTTCGAACTTGCCCGAAAAAGCGCGTCGTAAAAATGATGCGAGCGCCTGGCGGGGGTGCCCCGGCGCTCTTTTTCCCTCTTCGCGATATCCGCGGACTCGGCCCTGCTGTACGGCTTCCAGGGGGGCAGGCTTTTTGGGTAACGGTAGAACGACTGCATGCCGTACTCGCTCCAGCGGGCGCGCAGCGATTCCGGCAGCAGACGGCCCTCCGCGTAAAAGTACCATTCCGGCTTACCGCCGCGGTGTATGCCGTACAGGGGGACAGCCCAGTCGCCGTCCCGGACTTCGGGCGCCCCTATCCGGTCGGGGTATGCGGCCGCGAGAGCGCGCACGACCAACTCGCCGCGGCTCGCCTGGCTTTGAGCCCCCGCCCCGGACAGGGCAGCCGCCAGCAGGAGGCAGCAAAGCGCCGGCAGCCTGCCGGACTTGATTCCAGGGGCTGCTTTCGGCGTTTTCGACATACTCCTACAGCAGGAACCAGATGTCATCACGGGGGCCTTCGAAGTACTCCAGGGCATTGAAGAACGAGATGCGCCGCGCCATGCGCGCGAGGAGGCAGCGGTCGTTCGGGGCTTCGCCGCGCTCGGCCCAGCCCCCGATGAGGCGGCAGAGGATGCGGCGGAAGTACTCGTGCCGGGGGTAGGACAGGAAACTGCGCGAGTCCGTCAGCATACCCACGAAGGTGGACAGCACCCCGACCGCGCTGAGGGTGCGCAGTTGGGTCTCCATGCCGTCAATATGATCGCAGAACCACCAGCCGGAGCCCAGTTGTATCTTGCCGCAGATGCCGCCCCCCTGGAAGCAGCCCATGATCGTGGCCAGCGGGTAGTAGTCCGCGGGGTTGAGCGTGTAGAGGATGGTCTTGGGGAGGCCCCCGTCCCGCTCGATCGAGTCGAGGAGCCGCGCAAGGTTCCCGGCGGAGCGGGCGTCGAAGGAGGCGTCGTAGCCGGTGTCGGGCCCCAGCGCGGCAAACTGCCGCGAGTTGAGGTTGCGGAACGCGTTCATGTGCAGCTGCATGACCCAGTTCTTCTCCGCGTACTCGCGGGCCAGGAAGCGGAGGAGCGTCGTCTTGTACGCGTCCGCGTCCTGCGGGCTGACTTTTTCGCCCCGCAGCGCCCGCTTCAGGGCCGCGTCCGCCCCCTTCTCGCCCCCCTCGGGCTCCTCGAAGGGCGGGTACTCGAGCGCATGGTCAGAGGCCAGGCAGCCGTGAGATGCAAAGTGCTCGATGCGCTTTTTCAGCGCGGTCTTGACATCGTCAAACGAGGTGATCGTGACCCCGGCGGCAGAGCCCAGCGTTGCCAGGTACTCGGCGAAGGCGGGTTTATCAATGTTGATGGCCTTGTCCGGCCGGAACGAGGGGAGCACCTTCGTCGTCGTCTTGCCCGAGTCGCGGATTTGCGCATGGTACTGGAGACTGTCCGCCGGATCGTCCGTCGTGCCC
Organism: Treponema sp.; assembly: GCA_031272575.1. Taxonomy (GTDB): domain Bacteria; phylum Spirochaetota; class Spirochaetia; order Treponematales; family Breznakiellaceae; genus JAISTO01. The sequence goes on from JAISTO010000052.1 coordinate 2,133, forward strand.
ACCGCGTAGATGTTGAACTTGCGGAAGATGCCGTACACGGAAAGGCTGTCGTCTCTTTCCATGCGCTCCCTTGCCGCGCCCCAAACGGAGCCCGCCGTGTCTTCGTCCAGAATACAGCGGATCCCAAAGTAGCGCTGCAGTTCCATGTGGGTCCAGTGGTAGAGCGGATTCCCGATGAGGCGCGGCATGATTCCCGCCCAGGTCCAGAACTTCTCCCAGGAGTCCGCGTCCCCGGTGATGAGGCGCTCCTCGACGCCGAGCGTGCGGAGCGCGCGCCACTTGTAGTGGTCGGCCGAAAGCCAGGCCTCGCTGAGGTCGGTGAGGCGCTTGTTTTCGGCGATCTCCTTCGGGGAGAGATGGCAGTGGAAGTCGAAGATCGGCAGCTTCTCGACGGTCTCGTGGTAGAGATAGCGCGCGGTTTCGGTGTCCAACAGAAAATCGTCATCCAGGAATGATTGCATAGTTCCTCCAAAATAACATGAACGGGGGCGCGGCAATCCGACGGATCGCGCTAGAGCGTCACTCCGTTTTTAAAAATAGCTATCTCGCGATAGCCGTTTTTTTCGTTTTTGGTACACGCCCCCTCCGCAACCGCGAAGAGGAGCGCTTCCAGCGCGTCACAGAGCGCCGCCGGGTCCTCGCTGAGCATACGTCCCGCGTCAAAGTCGATCCAGCCGCTCTTGCGCGCGGCAAGGCCGCTGTTCGAGGATACCTTGATCGTGGGCACGGGCGCGCCCAGGGGGGTGCCCCTGCCCGTCGTGAAGAGGAGCGCCTGCGCCCCCGCGGCCGTGAGCGCGGTGGTGGACACGATGTCGTTGCCCGGCCCCTCGAGCACGAGGAGCCCGGCGGGCGCGTCCACGGCCCGCTCGCCGTAGCGGAGCACACCCCGCACCGGGGCCGCGCCGCCTTTTTGTACGCAGCCGCAGGACTTGTCCTCGAGCGTACTTATGCCCCCGGCCTTGTTGCCGGGCGAGGGGTTCTCGAAGACCGGCTGGCCATGGCGGGTGTAGTAGGCCTTGAAGTCGTCTATCAGGGTGACCAGACTATCGTAGACCGCGCGGGTTTCGCAGCGGTCGAGGAGCATCTGCTCCGCCCCGAAGATTTCCGGCACCTCGGTTAAGATGACCTTTGCGCCGAGCGCGCAGAGCCGGTCGCAGAGCCGGCCCACGAGCGCGTTCGCGGTAATGCCGGAAAAGCCGTCCGAGCCCCCGCACTTCATCCCGACCACAAGAGAGGAGGCCGGCATTTTCTTCCGGACGGCCCCCCCCCCGTACCGCGCAAGTTCCGCCAGGAGCGCGCGCCCCTCAGCGATCTCGTCGGCGCAGGCCTGCGTTTCGAGGAACGCGATGCGGCGTGGGTCCCGCGCCGCCGGCCCCAGGGCCTCCTTGAAACCGGCGAGGGTATTGTTTTCGCAGCCCAGGGACAGGACGAGCACCGCCCCGGCGTTGGGGTGCCGCGCGAGGCTCGCCAGTACGCGGCGCGTGGCCTCGTGATCGTCCCCCATCTGCGAGCAGCCGTAGGGGTGCGGCCACGCGTAGACCCCGGATATGCCGGAGCGCTCCCCGGCCAGGGTCTGGTTCCCCCAGGCCGCAAGCGCCTCGGCGGTCCGGTTCACGCAGCCCACCGTAGGGATGATCCACAGCTCGTTGCGCGTACCCGTCTGCCCGTCCGCGCGGGGGTAGAGGCTGAGCAGCGGGGGACTGGCGCAGGGAGCGGGCACGGCCGCGCCCCCCTTCCACTCGTAGGCCCGCTTTTCGGAGAGCCGCGTGCGGAGGTTTCCGGTGTGGACCTGGACGCCCGCCGGGATATCCGCGGCGGCCTCGCCTATGGGGTACCCATATTTGATAACCGGGCTCCCCTTCGCCATCGGCACCAGGCTGACCTTATGCCCCGCCGGTACCGCGCCCGCGATGCGCAGGGGGGCGCCGCCGCCCGGCAGGGGCAGCGTCTCGCCCCCGGCGAGGGGCCGCAGCGCCACCGCGACGGTATCGGCGTCGTGTATGCGGAAGAGCGCGGGGGCAGTTTCAACAGATTGAAGAGACATACCCTAAGCCCCGAACTGGTTCACCATGAGCGCGGGCTGGTGGGTCGCGTCGAGCGTGTCGCGCCAGAGGCTGCCCTCCGGGTCCACATGGTTGCGGGACGAGATGACGGCCTTTATCGGCACATGGACGAACTCGTTGTTCACGAGGCCGATAATCAGCTTCGTCTTGCCGGCCATGGCCGCGTGCACCGCCGCGTTGCCCAGGCGCTCGCAGTAGATCGAGTCCCCCGGGTCAGCGGGCGCGGAGCGGATCATGTAACTGGGGTCGATGTACTTTAAGTTGATTTCAAACTTGCGCTCGTTGAAGTACTGGATGATCCGGTCGCGCAGATAGGTGCCCACATCCGCCATTTTCAGGTTGCCGCCCGCGTCAAACTTTTTTTCGCTGAGCAGTTGATCCTGCATGGCACCCTCGGCCACGACGATGACGGCATGGCGGCGCGACAGGAGGCGCTTTTCGAGGTAGGACAGGAAGCCGTTGTAGCCTTCGAGGTTGAAGGGCACCTCCGGTATCAGGACAAAATTGACGTCATGGCTTGCCAGCGCGGTGTGCACCGCGATGAAGCCTGACTCGCGCCCCATCACCTTGACGAGGCCGACGCCGTTGATCGCGGACTTCGCCTCGATGTGCGCGGCCGCCACCGTCTCGACCGCCCGCGCGACCGCGGTGTCGAAGCCGAACGAGCGCTGGATCAGCGCGAAGTCGTTGTCCACCGTTTTGGGGATACCCACCATCGCGATTTTGAGGCGGCGCGCGTCGATTTCCTCCGCGATTTCGAGGCTGCCCCGCTGGGTACCGTCCCCCCCAATCGTAAAGAGGATGTTCAGGTTCAACTGCTCCATCGCGTCCACGATCTTGGAGACCTCCTTGCCGCCCCCGCGCGCGCTGCCCAGGAAGGTGCCCCCCAGTTTGTGGATGTCGTCCACCGTATCCGGGTCGAGTTTGGTGACCCCGTACTGGTACTCGGGCAGGAAGCCTTTGTAGCCGAAGCGTATGCCGGTGATACGCTGCACCCCGTAGCGGTACCAGAGGCAGCGCACGATCGCGCGGATAACGTCGTTCAGGCCGGGGCAGAGCCCGCCGCAGGTAACGATGCCCGCATGGACATGCGCCGGCTGAAAGTAGAGCATTTCCCGCGGCCCCGCCATTTCGAACACCTCGTTCCGCTTCACCGCCGGCTGCGCCCCCGGCTTGACATCCATGCGGTAGCGGACGAACTCGTCATCCGTCACATAATTGACCACATTGTCCCCCTGCACCGTCGACATCGCGATGGGGGACTTGATGTTTCGCTTCCCCAGTTCCTCAATAGTGAAATCAAAATCGGCCATAAGTGTCTCCTTAGGGGTAGTGTAGGATAGGGAGGGGCTGGGAGTCAAGACCAGCAATTCTCAGTTCAGCAATTTTACATTTAGCCTCTCACAGAGGCACAGAGTAACCGTCAAATTTCACCACGAAGGCGCCTGCGCCTTTGTGGTGGTTTTATTAGCCGAACGACTATCGAGCTAAATTTGACCGATATTTTTTTCTTAAATCTGATGCGTAAATGTAAAATTGCTGTGCTCTTGTCCCCTTGACTTTTCCCAGGGGAATCAGTATCTTTAACATCGATACTATCGAAAAGATACGTTTTAAGGAGTGTTCAATGAAAGCGGCATTAAAAATTCCCGGCCCCGAATCAGT
>JAISTO010000092.1 GCA_031272575.1 Treponema sp.
TACCAAGCCACGCAAGCCGCCACAGGCGGCCAGCGTGCGTAAATAAATGTGACTGCCGTAGATCGGCGGGGGCTCTCACCGCCGCCGTAAAAAACCCCTCGCGGCTGCTATGCCGACAAGAGTTTTGGCTTCTTTTTGCCGGAAGGGGCGGCTTTAGGCCGCGTCATTTTTTCTCGCGTTTGAACGCGCGCCGCCCACTGCCCCCCTGGCGAGCGGATTCCGCGGTTAAACCGCGGAATGACGGAGGGACAAGCCGCGGAATGACGGGGAAATTCTATGCGTTTATCCTGGCGCGCCCCCCTCTTGTTATTATAGTGACACATGTGCTACTCTGCCTTGGGTTGTTTCAGCCCAAAAGGAGAATATATGGGTTTCAAAAAGGACTTCGTCTGGGGCGGGGCGAGCGCCTCGTACCAGATCGAGGGGGCGGCCGCCGAGGATGGCAGGCTCCCCTCGGTGTGGGATATGTTCTGCAAACAGCCAGGGCGCGTCGAAAACGGCTCAAGCGGCGATACCGCCTGCGACCATTACCACCGCTGGAAAGAAGACATCGCCATCATGAAGGAACTGGGCTACAAGGCTTACCGCTTCTCGGTTGCCTGGCCCCGCGTTATCCCCACGGGGGACGGGCCGGTCAACGAAAGGGGGCTCGCCTTTTACGACCGCCTGGTCGACGGCCTCCTCGAGGCGGGCCTAACCCCCTACGTCACCCTCTTCCACTGGGATTACCCCTACGCGCTCTTCCGCAAGGGGGGCTGGCTGAACCCGGAAAGCCCCGAGTGGTTCGCCCGCTACACCGAGGCCGTGGCGAAAAAAATCGGGGATAGGGTGAAGCACTTTATCACCCTGAACGAGCCCCAGTGCTTTATCGGCCTGGGCTATGTGAACGGCGACCATGCCCCGGGCTGCAAGGTGCCGATCTGGGACGCGCTCCTGATGGCGCACCATGTGCTGCTTTCGCATGGCCGCGCCGTGCAGGTGCTGCGCAGCCTGGTGCCCGGCGCGAAGATCGGCACGGCCCCGGCCTGCGGCGTCGACTATCCGGCCACCCCGGACGACATCGAGGCCGCGCGCGAGTCCTTCTTCAATGTGCACGACAGCCCCATCTTCACCATGGCCCTGTGGAACGACCCGATCTTCCTCGGGCAGTATCCGGCGAAACTGTTCGACAAGTTCGGGGCTGTTATGCCCCCCATCGGCAAAGATGACATGGCGCTCATCGGGCAGGAGGTCGACTTCGTGGGGACGAACATTTACAACGGCGCGGCGGTGCGCCGTACCGAAAGCGGCGGCTTCGAAAAAACGCCGCGCAAGGACGGCTATGCCTTCACCGCGTCAAAGTGGCCGGTGACGCCGGAGGCGCTCTACTGGGGGCCGCGCTTCCTCTACGAGCGCTACCGGAAGCCCGTGTATATAACCGAAAACGGCCTCTCCTGCGCGGATGTCGTCTCGCTCGACGGGAAGGTGCACGATCCGGCGCGCATCGACTTCCTGCACCGCTACCTCCTCTGCCTCCGCCGCGCCGCGGACGACGGCGTCGACATCGCCGGCTACTTCCACTGGTGCGTAACCGACAACTTCGAGTGGGCCAAAGGCTACACCGACCGCTTCGGCATGGTCTTCTGCGACTACCAGACCCAGCAGCGCATCATAAAGGACTCAGGGTACTGGTACCGGGACGTGATCCGCAGCAACGGGGACAACCTGTAGGGAATCGGCGCCTGCCGCGGCTGCCCCCGCGCTTTTCGATTCAAGGATACCTTCCCAGCGGGTCTGGATATTTTTGGCGGCCGCGGGTACGTTCTGCGTACCCGCAAGGAGCGCGTCGAGTTCTTCGCTCAGGGCCTGCTCCAGGGCCGCGCCTTCGAGCAGGCCGGCGTACTCCTGCGCAAAGCCGGCCAGCGTACAGAGATCGCGGGCCTTCTCGTAGAGCGGGTCCTGCGGAAGCGCTTCTTCGGGGGAGGCGCTGTCCACCGCGCCGGGCGCGGCGCCTGCTTGTCCGGCCAGAAAGGCACTCCGCTCCGCAAGGAACGCGGCAAAGGCCGCGGCGTCTTCCCTGTGCGGGCCGGCGCTGCGGACCCCGGCGCTCCACACCGAGGCCGCGAATACCGGTTTGCCGGTGTAACCCGCAGGCACGGGGATGCTCGAAATGCCGAAACTGCCGGCGGGCATACGCGCTTCCAAAACCCGCAGCACGGCGGAGGGGGCGCTCATAAATACCGCCTCGCCTTCGGCAAAGCGGCCGATCTTGTCGTCTACAGGGGCGGCAAAGCCCCGGTCGATCATCCCTTTAAAAAATGACAGGGTTGTCCCCGCATACGCGCCGGCGCCGGCAAAGGCGGGCTTAAGCCCGTTCAGAAAATTTTTCCCTCCCGCATAGAACCAGGGGTAGAAGTCCTCCCGCAGGAGGGACAGCGTATCCCCTCGCGCGGAGAGCGCCAGCCCCGTAAGGCCGGGCGTTTTCTGCTGCGTGACGCGGATCATATCCAAAAATTCGTCCCGCGTCTTCGGAGGTTTTGCAAACCCCGCGGCCTTGAGCACATCGATATTGTAGAAAAAGAAAATGGCGCTCGTAACGAGCGGCAGGGGTTCGCCTTCGATAACGCCGCGTTCCAGCAGGGGGAAGGCCCATTCGCTTTCGATACCCACGACGTCACCGAGTTGGCCGCTGCTGCCGGAAGGGGCGCTCTCGTACAAGAGGGCGCGGAGTTCGCGGTAGGGCCGCGTGTCCAGCCGGATGTCGACGCCGGGATGGAGCGCCTCGAACTCCGCCGCGAGCGTTTCGAGCGCGCCGCCGGGAAGTTCAGCTTCCCACCACTGCGTAAAGGTGATCACATCGCGGCTGTTTTCAAAGGTCACCCTTTTGCCGCTCCACATAAAAATGCCGATACCGAAGACAAGCACCGCGGCAGCAAAGAGCGTAAGGTCTATATGCTGCCGCAATTTTTGCGCAAGAAAGCGTATGCGCGCCGCGCAGACTTTTTTCGCGGTGAGCAGGGCTTTCCTGACCGCGGCAATTAATGCGGCAATTGACGGTGTCATTATTACTCCCTAATATCTTTTTCCCATGCCCTTCAGCGCCGCGGCTATCCACTCGCGGGCCTCCTCCGGGTATTGGATTTGTATGCTGAAAAATTCGTACAGGCTTTCCTGATAACTGCCGCAGAAAAAGAGCGACTGCCCCAGGTAGTAGCGCGCCCGCGCCTGCTCGGCCGCGTCCAGAGGGGCGTTGAGCAGGCGGCGCAGTTCGTCCCGCGCGGTCTGCCAGTTGCGGCGGAGGAAGTAGCGCTGCACTATCGCGCGGACGCTGTACTCGCCCACCGCGACCGCCGTGTTCATGTCCTCGGAAAAGGCGCGCGGGGTTTTCAGTCTCTCCGGCGGGAGCCGCCGCCCCTGCGCCGCGTTCCTGTCGATGATGTCCTTTACCGCGCGCAGGGCCTCGGGGCTGAGTTTGGGGAGCGGCGGCGGTTCCGGCTGCGGGGCAGGCGGTGGTTCCGGCTGCGGGGCGGGCTGTGTCCGGGGGAGCGGCACCGCGATAAGGAGCGGCGGCAGAGTCTCGGAACTTGTCTGCGCCTCGGTGCTCGGATCGTGCACGATCGTCTGCGGACTGTTGGCCAGTTCCGGATCGACCGAGGCCTCCAGGATCTCGGGGGTAATCTCAACGCTGATGCTGTTGGTGAAGGGGATAAACACATTGTAGCGCTGGCCGCTCGTGTCCCCCGCGCTGACATAATAGTAGAATACGCCGGCCCCGCCAGGGTCATCAATGTAAGCCTGAATGCCGTACGGCACCTCCGCAAGGATATGCATGGAGCCCGCGGAGGCGGCGTCGATCGGGGTGAGGGAGCGGTAGATATAGAGCGGCCCCTTTACGTCCACCGAGTCGACCCACGAGAGGCGGACGAGACGGTTCCGCACTTCCCCCTTCAGTTGCGAGACAAAGGGGGCAAAGACGGTATTTGCCGCGGGTACGCTCTCCTGCCCTGCCGCCCCAAGCGAGGCGAGCAAGGCGAAGCACCCAAGAGCGGTAATGCGCTTCCTCACCATAATCTCCATTATAGCATAGAAAGGGAGGGAAGTCAAGGGGCGGCAGGGAGAATCCGCTCACGCCTCCGCGAGGCGGCCGCTGCGCAGGTAGTACAGGTATGCCCGCGCCGGTTTGCCGAAGAGGTCGGCGGCGGCCTGGCGGTAGACGGCCAACTGCGCGGCGTGGTCCTCCGGGGTTTCCACGCGGTCGGTTTTGAAATCCACGACGACGGTCTCGCCGTCCTTTTCAAACACCAGGTCGATAACACCGTCCACCGGGATGTTCGCGCCGTCCTGCTCCCGGAGCGTCACGACGCTAAACTCCGATTCCAGGAACGGGGCGGCGCGGGCCGCCTGCCCCAACTCTGAGTCGAGGAAGCGCTGCGCGAGTGTTTCCGCCTCCGCGAGTACCGGTTTGAGGGCCTCGTCGCCGCGGTCCGCGGCCTTTGCCGGAAGACGCGGCGGCGCGTTCTTGAGGCGTCCCTCGATAAGCGCGTGGGTTATCGTGCCGAAGTCAGCGGGCGAGAGGCCGGCCTCTCGCAGGAGGCGGTACACCGGGTCGCTGCCGGCCTCATCGCATGGGGGGGCGGCGGCCGGCGCGTCGGCGCGGGGCGGCGCGAGGCGGCTGGCGTTCAGCACTTCCGGCGTGAGGCGGCCTGCGTCACGCAGAGGGGCGGCCTGGTAGCGGGCCTTCGCGGCCTGGGCCGCGGCGAAGGGGCTGCCGCGCACGGCGCTGCTCGCGGTACGTGCCGGGCCGGCGAGGCGGGCCGCCTCAGCATAGGTGCAGGCCGGAATGCGCGACAGCGTGAAGGGGCGCGCCGAATTGCCGGGGCGGTACATTTCTTCGGTCTTTGCTATGACCGGCAGCAGGAGGTCAAAGAACGTCGAGGGGGCTTTTTCCGCCCGGCATTGGCAGAGGAGGTCAACACGAGTCTGTATGTAGGTGTCGTCGTACTCGTCCGCGTCCAGGTCCTGTATATCCTTTTCATTTTTGGTCTGTCCGTTGATGGACGCGGTGAAATACAGGGCGCTTTCGGCCCGCGTCATGGCCACGTAGAGGAGGCGGCGCAATTCTGCCGCCTCCTGGGCCGCTTCCGCCTCCTGCTCCCGCCTGTAAAAAAAGTTGCCGTGCTGTTCCGGCAGCGCGTCGGCCTGCGGCAGTTTGAGCGTGGGGCCGTAGTCCCTGTTGAAGTACACCAGGGCGTCGCCGCGGTTTTTCGGGGTGGGCGCGTTGCCGCCGTAGATAAAGACCACGGGAAACTCCATGCCCTTGCTGGCGTGTACCGACAGCAGTTTGACGCCGGAGCGGTCGTCGTCAGCGGGGCTTTCGCCGGCGTCAGCCGTATCGGCCAGGTCGAGTTTTTCCCGGTTGGCAATCAAATCATCAATGTGATCGACAAAGCCGGCAAGACCCAGGCCGCGCTCGTCGCAGAGCCGGGCAATCTCGAAGAGCATATCAAAGAGTTCGGCGTAGATCGCGGACTCCGCTGACCACAGCGTCTCGTAACGGTAACCGGCGAAGTACCACAGTGCCGTCAGGGTCTCGGTGACCGGCGCGGTCGTGTCCTTCACCTGTGCGTACAACGCCCTGGCTTTGGCAAAACGCGCCCTGTCGTCGTCAGAGAGAAACGCCTCCTGCGCCGCGTCAAACGGCTCGCAGCCCGGCCCCCGTTCCAACAGGCAGCGCGTCAGGCCGTCGCCGGAGAGGCGCGCAAACGGGGAGCGGAGCGCGGCGGCATAGGCGATACGGTCGTCGGGGTACACGGCGAGGCGCAGAAATGCGCAGAGGTCGTTGACCGGCGCGTCGTGGAAGATGCCCTGGGGTTTTGTCGACACAAACGGGATACCGAAACGCTTGCATTCCTTTTCGATATTCCCCTGATGACTGTAGGCGCGCTGCAGCACGGCGAAATCGGCGTACGTACAGGCCCTCGCCGTCTTTGTCTTTTTATCAAAAATCTCGAACCGGCTGTCAAACAGTCCGCGGATTTTTTGCGCGATGTATAGGGCCTCAAGGTCGTAACTGCTCAGCCCCGCGTCTTTGGGAATCCGCGCCTTGTCGAGCAGGGCAATATGAACGCGGGCCGCGCTCTCTTCGCCGCGCCGCGTTTCGGGGATAGTAATGACGCTGTGCCGGGCCTCGAAATCCGTTCCGTTGGCGGCCGGCAGAAAGACGTTCGCAAAGATATGGTTGAACGCGCCGATGAGGGAGGGATGCGAGCGGTAGTTGTACGGCAGCGACAACTCTGCCTGCTCGTTCACTGACTGAGCGAGGTCCCGCGAGAGGGCGCGGAACACCGACACGTCGGCGCCGCGGAAGCGGAAGATTGACTGTTTTTCGTCGCCGACGAAAAACAGTTTGTTGGAATCCAAATCTTCCGCGGCCGGCACACCGGGGACGCAGCGGTCGTCTTTTTCCGCCAGCAGGAATACGAGGTCACGCTGCAGGGCGTTGTTGTCCTGGAACTCGTCAATCATGATGGCGCGGATGCGGCGTTTGTAATACGCGCGAATACCGGGGTCGTCACGCAGCGTGTCACAGGCGATCTGAGCGACATCGTTGAACGAGAGTATGCCGGCCTCCCGCTTCTGCCGGTTGAACTCGTCCTGAAACTGCGCGAGCAGCGCGAAGATGCCGGCGGCGGTTTCCCACTGCAGCGCGGTGTTGGCAAGCGCGGAGAGGGCAGGGTAGCACTCGTCCCTGATCTGTTTATGCACTTCTTTTATAGTGGCGAGCGGCTCGCCGCAGCGGCCCGGCTGCCGAATCTTGCAGGCGGCAAAAAGCCAGTCAACATACTGCTTTACCTGCTCCTCCGTACCATCTGGTGAAACCATAATGAGCGCAAAATCAGGCGCGTCAGGCTCCGTTTCAAAAGCGGCCTGCCAGTTCTGGCAATATTGAGCATCGGTGTTACCACCGCCGGCAAGCGCGGTTTTTATGTCTGCCAACGCGCTGTCAATTTTTTTTGTGATGATCGACAACTCCCCCGCGACAGCCTCTTTTTGCCGCGCAAGAGCCGCGGCGAAATCGATGGGGCGGCTCAGAGGGCTGTGCGCGGCAGCAGCGGCGAACAGGTCCTCGGCCACGCCGCGCAGGTTGTACGCCGCAAGGAGCACGGCGAGCGCGCGCTCTTCGCGGTGCTCCAGCACGAAGGCCAGGGCCGCGCTGCGGGCCGACTCGCGCAGGGCCGCGTCGTCCGTGCTGAACTCCGGCGTAACACCCCACAGGCGGGAGGAGGCGCGGGCGACGGCGGCGCAGAACGAGTCGATGGTGCCGATACGCGCCGCCTCGAACTCGCGCAGAGCCGCCGACGCGCGGCTGTTGCTGCGGTTGTCGGCGAGGATGCGGTAAATCCGCGTGTGCATCTCGGCGGCGGCCTTTTTCGTAAAGGTCAGCGTGAGGATGTTGTCGGGCTTCAGCCCCCGCTCCATAACGAGCCATGCGTAACGGGCCGCCAGCGTCTTGGTCTTGCCCGACCCGGCCCCCGCCGCGACCACGACGTTATGGGCAGCCGTGGCGGCCGCTCTCTGATTGCCGTCGAGTTCGGCAAGGATAGCGGCAACACTCGCGGGAGAACCGCCGGTATCTTCAGTCATCGTCGTCCTCCTGTCCGCTGCAAGAAGCTTCCGCTTCCGCGATTGCCGCCTGCTGCTGTTCACCCGCATTGAGGTGGTACGTTTTCCGGCACACGGTTCTGAACGCGCAGGTGAAACAGGCCTGTAGTTTCGTTCCGGCCGCGTCAAAGTCCAGCGCCGAAACCGCCTCGCCGAACCGGCCGACAAAAGCGTCGAAGGTGTCGAGTGTGGGCTGGTAAGCGGCGCGGCTATGGTCTTTCTTCTCCGTTACTTTTTGTCTGTCATCAACAACAGTAATTAATGTGTAGTTGTTGATGCCAAGATAGTACGCGCCGGAAACCCGCGCCGGTGCATTGCTCGTTTCAAACAAGCGAACGTACATCGGTATCTGGAAATCGGCGATAACCCCGTCCTCATTCACGCTGGCCTTTGCCCTGCTGTAACGGCCGGCGCTCGATTTGTAATCGAGCACCACACACTCGCTGCCCGCGGCAGAGGCCCTGTCTATCACGCCATGCACGAGCAGGTTGTCCCGCATAAAGTGTAATTCTTTTTCAAGGTACTGTACGCTGAAACCGTCGAAGCGATCAGCCTCGGCCCGCAGGACACCCGTCAGTTTTTTGGTGACGAAAGCGGTCAGCGAGGCGCGGAGCGGCGCGGCGAGCGGGCCCTTGAACGGCGGCCGCGTCTGCATCGCCGCGGTAACACACCCGGCAAGCCACTCCTCGTAGAGCGGCAGTTTGTGCGCCGCGAAGGGGCCGTCTTTCTGGATGCGCGCAAAGAGCAGGCGCAGCGCTTCGTGATAACACACCCCCAGGCTTTGCGGGTCATGGAGTGCGGCGCTGGTGTCGTACTCGTCTATGCCGAAAATCTGCTGGAAAAGCCATTTGAGACGGCACTCGAAAAATACGTTTAAGTCCCCGGTGGCGGACACTTTTAACAGGCCGGGGTGACTCTCGTCGTTTCGCCGGCGCTCGTTTATCTTCCGCGTGAGGCTGTCCGCCGCCGGCGAGAGCGCCTTCCACCCGGCCCCGAAGAGCGCAAAGGCCGCGTCGTCCGGCGCCCGCAAAAGCGCGGCCCAGTGTTCAAAGCCCTGTTTCTGCGCGGGGTACAGAAAGGCCGGAAAAGCGGCCGCGTCCTTTTGCCACCAGGCCCGCTCCGGCGCGAAGGCGTCGTGCGGGGCGGCCGCATCGCCTGCCCCGCTCGTGTCATTTTCCGCAAAGTAACTGTGCGGCACCCCCCAGCCGGAAACGCCCTGTCTGGCGGCGCTGAACAGCACCTCGCTGCCCTCGATGCCGGCGCCCTCTTCGTAGAGCCGGAAGTACCACTCCGTCATGTCGCGATCCTCGATGCCGAGCGCTTCCCGTGTGTGCAGGCGCAGGAAGGGGCAGCGCTTGCGGGTGACCTGCGCGTCACCCTCCCGCGTGTTCAGCACGAGGTGCAGGGCAAAGGGCGCGGCCGCGGCGTTTTCATACTCGTAAACGCTGACGCCTGTTTTCTCGGGCTGCGGTACGTAGCGGCGCTTCCTGAGTACGTCGAGAAAGAAGGCGAAGGGATGTTCCGGCGCCAGATCGGGGTAGGCCGTCTCCAGCGCCGCGAGTTCGGAGAGTTCGTCGATGCAGCGGGCAAGGATATTGTTGTCAGCCTCGGAGCACCGGTCTACCGCAAGGAAGCCGTCACGAAACTTGAAGTACGCCGCGCGCAGGTCGGCAAAACGTTTCGCTCGGGCCATGCCGCGCACGGCAATGCGGAGGCTCACGTAGTATTTGCGCAGCGTTTCGCACTGTGCCTTTCGCCAGTCCTCGGTTTCCTGCACAGATGCCAGCGCGAACGCCTCCTCCCACGCGTCATGCAGTTTCCCGCCCTCGCGCCAGGCGCAGACGCAGTTGTACCGTACGCCGAACTCGATTAAGCGCATATTTCGCCGGGGGTTGTCCCAGGGTATCGACCTGCAGAGCAGCAGGTTTTTCATGTCTGAAAAAGAAAAGTTGTTTCCCGCGCATTCGCCGATCATATTGAAAAGACAGCCGGGGCCCTGGCCGGCAAGCGGCCTGCCGGAGCGCCGGCGGAAGGGTATGTCGTAGAGGCGCAGTTCGCGGGCAAGGTACGGAAAATACTCGTCGAGCGAGCAGACGCTTAGCGCCATATCCGTCCACGGTACGCCGCGCTCGTGCGCCTGCCGCAGTTGCAGCGCGGCCGCGCGCAATTCCTGCGCGTAGTGTTGGTACACACGGATGGGCGGCGGGATCGGCGGCGCTCCGGGCAGGTTGACGCAATGGATGTTTTTCGCCGTGTTGAGCAGCGCCTCGTACTCCTCGAAGTCCGCAAAGGTCTGGGGGAAAAACACATAGTACTCGCGTTCCGTGCCGGCGCTTTCGCTCTGGTGTGCCCAGGCCGGCTCAAAAAGGCCGTGCTCGTCGAGAAAGGCGCTGTACAGATGCTCCAGCGCGCCGATGTCCCCGGTTTCGTCAGGGGCCGCCGCCTCCCCCGCTTTGCGCAGCATCTCCCGCAGCAGTTTGAGGCCGGGCAGCATGGCGGCGATTTCAGCGGCGTAGGCCCTGCCCAGTTCGGGGTATGCGGAGGGAATAAGACAGCGGAAGGGGAGGCCGGCGGTTTCCACACCTGTGTGTGTTGCCGCCGCGTGGTTCCGCCGCGCAAGGTCCTCGGCAAAGAGTTTCCGCAGCAGGGGCGTGACGCAGCGGCGCGTATCCCGCGCGGGGTCCCTGGCGACCGTCTCCTTGAACGTATCCCACGCGAGAAAGCGCCCCCCCGCCACGGAACGCAGCCCGCCAAGCGGCAGTACGGCAAGCCGCCACCGCTGGGCCGCCGCCTCCGATGGAAACACGAAAGAGACGCGGCGCTTGTGTATTTCCCGCTTCAGAATATCGGCGATAATCATACGGGTATTATACACGATAATAGGATTTATTTTACCACTACCCTTGCCTCTCTCCTGCCCTCTCCGCTATACTCACCCTATGAATCACGCGCTCGAAACGCTCAAAACAAGGGGCTTTCTTTCCCAGTGCACGGACGCTGAGGGGCTCTCCCGCCTGATGGACGAGGGGCCGGTCACCTTTTACGTGGGCTGCGACCCCACGGGCAGGAGCCTGCACATAGGCCACATGGTGCCGTTCTTCGCGTTCCGGCATTTACGGGAGGCCGGGCACCGCGGCATAGCCCTTATCGGCGAGGGGACTTCCCGCATCGGGGACCCTTCCGGCAAAACGGAGACGCGCCGTATGCTCAGTTACGACGAACTGGCCCGCAACGCCGCCTCCATCACGGCCCAACTGGATCGCTTTATCGGCTTCGGCGGCGGCGCGGAAACGGCGAACAACAAGGACTGGCTCGCTGACCTCAACTATATCGATTTTCTGCGCGATATCGGAAGCCATTTTTCGGTCAACCGTATGCTCAGTTTCGAGGCCTACAAGAAACGCCTCGAGACCGGGCTTTCGTTTATCGAGTTCAACTATCAACTGCTGCAAAGTTACGACTTTCTGCAACTGTACCGCCGCGCCGGCTGCACTCTGCAGATAGGCGGGGACGACCAGTGGGGCAACATCACGGCAGGCGCGGACCTTATACGCCGCCTCGAGGGGGCCGAGGTCTACGGGCTTACCTTCCCGCTTGTCACCACGGCGGACGGCAAAAAGATGGGCAAAACCGAAAAGGGCGCGCTCTTCCTCGACCCCGCGCTCACGAGCCCTTACGACTTTTTTCAATACTGGCGCAACGTGCAGGACACTGACACGCGGCGCTTCCTGCTGCTCTTCACCTTTCTTTCGGTGGAGACAATTGACGCCCTTTGCGCGCCCGGAGCCAACCCCAACGCGGCGAAGGAGCGCCTCGCGTACGAGATCACCGCGCTCATTCACGGGAAGGCCGAGGCGGACAAGGCGCTCGCGGGCGCGAAGGCGGCGTTCGGCGGCGGCGCTGATGCGGGCGCCATGCCCGGTGTGCGGATCGCCCGCGCGCGCCTCGACGCGGGGGTGTCCGCCGTCGACCTCTTCTGCGAGGCGGGGATCTGCCCCTCGAAGAGCGAGGCGCGCAGGCTCATCGAGCAGGGGGGGGCCTTCATTGCCTCAGCCGGCGGCCCCCTCGCCCCGCTCGACGCGGTCAACGCGCTCGTTACCAGCGCTGCCCTCGACGCGGAGGGGGCGCTCGTCCTCCGCGCCGGCAAGAAGCGCTACTGCCGTGTGGAGGCAGTCTGACAGGCCGCTAGAACGACTCCACGACCGCCAGTTTATGCTCTTTTATGAGCGCGAGACCCTTTTCGTGATCGGCCAACTTGAAGATGACCACCGCCTTGCCCACCTGCCCTTCGAGTGACGCGTAGAGGTACTCGATGTTGACGCCCGTCTGCTGGAAGAGTTCCATTATTCGGGCGAGGCTGCCGGGGGAGTCGTCCAGTTCGACCGCGGCCACGTCGGTAAGGCGGGTAGTGTAGCCCGCCTCGCTCAAAGCCGCGGCCGCCCTGGCGCTGTCGTTCGCGATAAGGCGCAGTATGCCGAAGTCCGCGGTGTCCGCGATGCTGATCGCCCGCAGGTTCACCCCCGCCTTCGCGAGTACCCGCGTGACATCCGCGAGCCTGCCCGCGTTATTTTCCAAAAACACGGAAATTTGTTTGATAGCCATAGCCGTCTCCTTAAATTTTGCGGTTGTCGATGACCCGCTTTGCCTTGCCGATAGAGCGCTCTATCGACTTGGGCTCGACCAGTTTCACCTTGATGCCGATCTGCAGTTTGCTCTTCATGACGTTTTCAATGCGCGCGCGGAGCGCCTCGAGGCCGCGGGTCTCGTCGCTGAAGAACTCCTTCTTGACTTCGACCTGCAGTTCCACATCGTCGAGGTGACTTTCGCCCCGGTTCACGATGATGAGGTACTGCGGCTCCGTGCCCTCGATTTCGAAGAGCGCCTGCTCGATCTGGCTGGGGAACACGTTGACCCCCCGGATGATCAGCATATCGTCGGTGCGGCCGAAGAGCCGGTGGTGACGCACCGTGGTGCGGCCGCAGGCGCAGGGCTCCCGTATGAGGAACGTGATGTCCCGCGTACGGTAGCGGATGAGGGGGGTGCCCTCTTTGGTGAGCGTGGTGAAGACCATCTCGCCCTTTTCGCCGTCCGGCAGCGTCTTGCCTGTGGCCGGATCGATGATTTCGGGGTAGAAGAGGTCCTCGTTGACGTGCAGCCCGTTCTGCGCCTCGCACTCGAAGGACACGCCCGGGCCCGTGATCTCGGTGAGACCGTAGATGTCATAGGCTTTCATCCCGTAGCGGCTTTCGATTTCCTTGCGCATATTTTCGCTCCAGGGCTCCGCGCCGAAGCAGCCCTTGCTTATGGGGAGTTTGCGCAGGTCTATGCCCGCCTCCGCCGCCTCCTCTGCCATGTAGAGGGCATACGAGGGGGTGCAGGTGAGCATGGTGCTGCCGAAGTCCTGCATGATCATGAGTTGCCGGGCCGTGTTGCCGCTCGACATGGGGAGCACCTCGGCCCCGATGTTGAGCGCGCCGTAGTGGGCGCCCGGCCCGCCGGTAAAGAGGCCGTAGCCGTAGCAGTTCTGCACGATGTCATCCTTGGTGCAGCCGGCCGCCGCCATAGTGCGCGACATGGCCTCCCGCCAGATGTTGATGTCATGCATCGTGTACTCGTCGACCACGGGTTTGCCGGTCGTACCGCTCGACATATGCACCTCGACGATGCGGTCGGGCGGGCAGGCGCGGAGGCCGTGCGGGTAGAGTTCCCGCAGGTCATCCTTGCTCGTAAAGGGCAGATGCTGGATATCCTCGAGGCGGTGCAGGTCCCGCGACGTGATACCGAGCGCGTCCAGTTTCTCGCGGTAGAACGGCACATGGCGGTACACGTACTCCACGAGGTTTTTCAGGTTGGCCAGTTGCAGCTGCCTGCGGGCGCCGGCCTCCATGCATTCGTACTCAGGGTTAAAGATCATAGGGGTTCCTTTTGTTTTGATTTTTGTCAGTATAGCATGAAACGGAACGGGTGTCAAGGGGCCTTGCTTTTTCCCGCAAAAGCGAGTATCATTGCACTATGGATATGGATAATCACTATTTGAAAAATCTCGTTTCGCGCATGAGCGTGGAACAAAAAGTGGGCGCGCTGCTCACGCTCGGGTTTTCGGGCACGGTGGTAAAGCCGCATATACGGGCGGCTATCGAAAAGTACCACTGCGGCGGGCTCAGGCTGACGCCGCACGCGCGCACCTTCGGCAGTTATGTGGACCCGCGCAGCGGCAAGACGGTCGTCGCGCTCAGCGGGGGCGCGGGGCTCAAGAAAGAGCTGCCCGCGCCGCTGGCAACGGCGCGCGAGTACGCGGCAGTCCTTGCCGGTCTGCAGCGCCTTGCGCGCGCGCGGCCGCTCGGCATTCCCCTGCACTTCTCGTTCGACCAGGAGGGCGGCACGAGCGCGGACTCGTTCTTCGAGGGGGTGCGCTTCTTCCCGAAGCCCATGGGCATACGGGCCACGGGCGATCCCTACCTGGCCTACACGTCGGCGCTGGCCGTGGCCAGGCAGGCGCGCGCGATAGGCTTCAACTGGATTCACTCACCCGTGCTCGATATCAACACGGAGCCGCGGAATCCGGAAATCTACACCCGCGCGTACTCCGACCGCGCCGAGGAGGTGGTCGAGTATGCCTCCGCCGCCTGCATGGGGCTGGCGCACGGGAAGCTTATCGCCACGGGCAAGCATTTCCCGGGCCGCGGCGACTCGCCGGTGGACGCGCACTTCGAAACGCCCGTCATCACGGTTGACAAAGCAACGATGCTGGAACGCGAACTCCTCCCCTACCGCCAGTTGATCGAGCGGGAACTGCTGCCGTCAATCATGATCGCGCACAGCATCTTCCCGGCCTTCGACGGCGAGCACATCGCGACCGTGTCGAAGCCCATCCTCACCGGTCTGCTCCGCGAAACGCTGGGCTACGAGGGGGTCATCACCACCGACAGCATGACGATGGGCGCGCTCGCGACCCGCTACGGCGTCCCCAACGCCTGCGCGCTCGCGGTCGAGGCCGGCGCCGATCTCGTCTTAATGAAGGCGGAAAACAATCTCGTGGGGGAGACGTTTGACGCGATCATGGGTTTTGTGAAAAACGGCAAAATCCCGGAAAAAGAATTGGACGCGAAGGTCTACCGCGTACTCAACGCAAAGTATAACGTCGGCCTTTTCACCGATTTCAGACGCGAGGATCCGGAAAAGGTTATGAAGAGCCGCGGCATAGTGGGGCTTTCAAAAAGCATCGCGCGGCGCTCGGTCGGCATTCTGCGGGGGAAAAACATTCCGCTCGGCGGCACCGAAAAAATCCTCGTGGTCGAGCAGATCAACAAGTGCCCGAACACCCTCTCGTGGCACTCGGGCATCTTCTACGAGCAGTGCCTCCGTCACGCGCCCTGCGCCGAGTATCTCGAGACCGAGTACACGTTCGACGAAAGTGACAAACAGCGCGTCGAGGCGGCCGCGGAAGGCTTCAATGTCATCATTATCACCAATTTCTACATTCGCGGTAAATTGTCCAATACCGCATTTTTGGATGATTTCTGCGCGAAGTGCCAGAAGGCCGGCAAAAAAGTGATCATCGTGACGAACACGCCCTACCCGCTCAGTGTGCCCGCGGCCGCACAGGATGTCCTTATCACCTACGCGACCTCGCCGGACAACATCGAGGCCGCGGCGAAGGCGCTCTTCGGCGCGGCGCATCCCGAGGCGTTCTACCCCATCGCATGGCGGGAGGAGGCATGAGCCCCGCCGAAACCCTTGCGGCCTTCACGCCCGCGAAGCCGTTTTTCGTCGGCATCGACTCGGACGGCACCGCCTTCGACTCGATGAGCATAAAGCACATCGACGCGTTTCTGCCCGCGGTCTTTTCGGTGTGGGACTTTGGCTCGGACGCGGCGCGCGAGCGCTTTGTCACCCTGTGGGAACACATCAACCTCTACTCGAAACACCGCGGCATAAACCGCTTCCCCGGCCTCTGCATGGCGTTCGAGGAGTATGCGGCAGGGGGGGGGCACATCGCAAGCCGCGCCCAGGCGGGGGCCAGCGCGGCTGTGGACAGCGCGCCGCTCAAAGCCTTCATCGAGGGGAGCGCCGTCCTTTCCAACGCCGCGCTCGAGGCCTGGCTCCAGGCACATCCATCACCCTTTCTGGATGACGTGTACCGCTGGAGCCGCGAGGCGGACCGGCTCTTCGCGAAGTACACGGAGGGCCTTATGCCCTTCAAGGGGGTGGCCCCCGCGCTTCAGGCCCTGGCCGCGAGCGCCGACATCATGGTGATCTCGTCCGCGTCCGGCAAGGGCCTCGTGAAGGACTGGTCGTTCTCCGGCCTCGACCAGTACCTCGCGCTCACCGCGGGGCAGGAGGCCGGGAACAAGACGACCCAGCTGCGCCTCGCCGCCTCGGGGAAGTACCCCAGCGAAAAAATCCTCATGATAGGGGACGCGCCCGGGGATCTGGACGCGGCCCGCGGGGTCGACGCGTCCTTCTTCCCGATTATGCCCGGCGCGGAGGAGGCCTCGTGGGAACGCCTCCGCGCCGAGGCGCTTCCGCGCTTCTTCGCCGGCACCTTCCGCGGCGCCTACGAGGACTCGCTCCTGGCCGCCTTCAATGCCGCGCTCAGGTAGGGGGGGCACGAAAGATGCCATCCTCCCCTAAATGTCCAGGTTCGCGACCGCGAGGGCGTTTTCTTCGATGAACTCGCGGCGCGGCGCGACCTGCTCGCCCATCAGCGTGGAAAAAATGCGCTCCGCTTCGACCGCGTCGTCCATGTGCACCTGCATGATATTGCGGGCGCTCGGGTCCATCGTCGTTTCCCACAGTTGGTCCGGGTTCATTTCGCCCAGACCCTTGTAGCGCTGCACCGCGACCTTCTCCGGGTCTTTGCCGGTTTCGGCCATGTAGCGGTCTTTTTCCGTGTCGTCGTACGCGTAGCGCACGTACTTGCCGCTCGCGACGCGGTAGAGCGGCGGCATCGCCAGATAGACATGGCCGCGCTCGATCAGTTCCGTCATGTAGCGGTAGAAAAAGGTGAGGAGCAGGGTGCGGATATGCGAGCCGTCCACATCAGCATCGGCCATGATGATGATTTTATGGTAGCGTATCTTGCCGATGTTGAATTCGGTTCCGCAGCCCGCGCCTATGCTTGCGATGATCGGCTGCAGTTTCTCGTTGGTGATGACCTTTTCGAGGCGCTGCTTTTCCACGTTCATCATCTTGCCCCAGAGGGACAGGATAGCCTGCGTCTGCCGGTTGCGCCCCATCTTGGCGGAGCCGCCGGCCGAGTCGCCCTCGACGCTGAAGAGTTCGCAGAGCGCGGGGTCTTTGTCGGAGCAGTCGGCCAGTTTGCCGGGGAGACCGGCGCTGTCCATCGCGTTCTTGCGCCGGGTCGCGTCCCGCGCCTGACGGGCGGCGATGCGGGCCCGCGCCGCGAGCACGCTCTTCTGCAGCACCGCGTCGATGACCTCGGGGTGCGTGTCCAGGAAAAGTTCCATCTGCTCGTTGACGAGGGACTCGACGATGCCCTTTACCTCCGAGTTGCCGAGTTTGGCCTTCGTCTGACCCTCGAACTGCGGGTTGGGCACCTTCACCGAAAGCACCGCGGTAAGCCCCTCGCGCACGTCATCGCCGGAGAGCGCCTCGTCCAGTTTTTTGACTAATTTTGATTTTTTGAGATATTCGTTCAGCGTGCGGGTAAGCGCGCTCTTGAAGCCCACCAGATGGGTGCCGCCCTCGCGGGTGTTGATGTCGTTGACAAACGAGTACATTATCTCGCTGTAGCCGTCGTTGTACTGAATCGCGCACTCCACTTCCACCTCGTCCCTCGTGCCGCTGACGAAGAGGGGCTCGCGGTACAGGACATTTTTCCCTTTATTGAGATATTCGACAAAACTGACGACCCCGCCTTCAAATTTGAAATTGTGCGTCTTCGGAGTCGAAAGCCGCTCGTCCCGTATCGCTATCTCGAGGCCCTTGTTGAGGAAGGCCAGTTCCCGCAGGCGGTTGGAGAGGACGTCGAAATTGTAAACGGTGGTTTCGAAGATGGACGAATCCGCCTTCCAGCGGATAATCGTGCCGCGCCGCTCGGTGGCGCCGGTTTCGCGCGCGGGCCCCTCCGGGATGCCCATTTTGTAGCGCTGCATGAAGACCTTGCCGCCAATGTTGACGGTGGCCTCGCACCATTCGGAGAGCGCGTTCACCACCGACACGCCGACCCCGTGCAGCCCGCCCGAAACCTTGTAGGACTTCTTGTCAAACTTGCCGCCCGCGTGGAGCCGCGTCATCACCAGTTCGAGCGCGCTGACCCCCTCTTCCGGGTGTATGTCCACCGGAATGCCCCGCCCGTCATCCTCGACCCGCACGACATCGTTCCCCTCGAGCACGACGAGAATGTGCGCGCAGTGCCCCTGCATGGCCTCGTCTACCGAGTTGTCCACCACCTCGTACACGAGATGGTGAAGCCCGTCAATGCCGGTGGTGCCTATGTACATACCCGGCCGCGTCCGCACCGGATCCAGGCCCTTCAACACCTGTATGTTCTGGGCCGTGTAGTTGTTGCTCATAGGGGGAGTATAGCGGATTGCGGGAAAAGTGACAAGGGGGCGGGGGAGGCGCAGCCGCTTGGGGTGCGTGGCGCGTGGGAGCGAACGGAGGGCGGGGCGCGGACGGTGGAAAGTGGACGGTGGAGGGAGTGGTTCACCGGTCTCTCGTACTACCGGTATGCATGAATTGCTACGCAAGACTTTCGCACAACCGCCTCCACCGTCCATTTTCCCCCCTAATTCCTAATCCCTCCCCCCTTCCCCCCCACTGGACACTTTTATTCATTTATTGTAACATATCAATATCTTTTGAAAGAAAAATACGGAGGTTTTCATGACCAATATACCGGGCGTCAAACTGGGGCTTATCGCGGTATCGCGCGACTGCTTTGTCAGGACGCTTTCTGAAAGCAGGCGGGGCGCGGTTGCGGCGGCCTGCGCCCGCAAGGGGCTTGCCCTATTCGAGGCAAAAACGACCGTCGAAAACGAGCGGGATATGCTGCGGGCGGTGGACGAGGTAAAGAACGCGGGCTGCAACGCGCTTGTCGTGTTTTTGGGGAACTTCGGCCCGGAAACGCCGGAGACGCTTATCGCGGCGCGGTTTTCCGGCCCGGTGCTCTACGCGGCCGCCGCGGAAGACCGCGACCTGGTGGACGGGAGGGGGGACGCGTACTGCGGTATGCTGAACTGCTCCTACAACCTCGGCCTCCGCCGCCTCAAGGCCGTCATCCCCGAGTACCCCGTCGGCACCGCGGACGAGGTCGCCGGCATGATCGCGGACTTTGTCCCGGTGGCGCGCGCGCTCATCGGGCTTGCGTCCCTCAAGATGATCACCTTTGGGCCCCGGCCCCAGGACTTCTTCGCGTGCAACGCGCCCATCAAGGGCCTCTACGACATCGGCGTCGAAATCGAAGAGAACTCCGAACTCGACCTCCTCGAGGCCTTCAACGCGCACAAGGATGACGCGCGCATAGCGGGCTTGGCGCGCGAGATGGCCGCGGAACTCGAGGCGGGGAACAATTTCCCCGACCTGCTCCCGAAGGCCGCGCAGTTGGAACTGACCCTGCTCGACTGGGCAGAGGAGCACAAGGGCGCGCGGGATTATGTCGCGTTTGCGAACAAGTGCTGGCCCGCGTTCCCCAAGGCCTTCGGCCTTACCCCCTGCTATGTGAACAGCCGGCTCGCGTCCCGCGGCATACCCGTGGCCTGCGAGGTGGACATCTACGGGGGCCTCAGCGAGTACATCGGCACGTGCATCACCGAAGACGCGGTCACCCTGCTCGATATTAACAACACGGTGCCGGCGAGTCTCTTCAGCAAGGAGATCGCGGGCAAGTACCCCTACGGCCCCAGCGATGTGTTTATGGGCTTTCACTGCGGGAACACGCCGCTCTGCAAACTCCGCAAAGAGACGAACACGGGCCTCAAGTACCAGTTGATAATGAACCGCACGGTCGAAAACGGCGCCCCCCCCAATGTCACGCGGGGGACCCTCGAAGGCGCGATTATCCCGGGGGATATCACCTTCTACCGGCTCCATGCCGGCTCGGACGGCGCGCTGCAGGCCTATGTCGCGCAGGGCGAGGTGCTGCCGGCCGCGCCCGGCTCCTTCGGCGGCATCGGCATCTTCGCGATCCCGCAGATGGCGCGCTTCTACCGCCATGTGCTCATAGCCAAACGCTTCCCCCACCACGGCGCGGTCGCGTTCGGCAAGGCCGGCCGGCAGATCTTCACCCTTTTCGACTACCTCGGCGTTGAAGACATCGGCTTCAACCGGCCCGCGGGCAGCCTCTACCCGCGGGAGAACCCGTTTAGCGCTTAAGGAATGGGGGGAGGGGGGATGCGGCATTACTCCCCCCCACTCCCGCATCCCTTGACCTGATCGCGAAAAAACGTTAGACTCTCCGGCAAGGAGACAGTATGAATTTCATTTTTCTCGGCCCTCCCGGGGCGGGCAAGGGCACTCTTGCCGCGCGGGCGGTGTCCTTTTTGAAAATCCCGCACATAAGCACGGGGGCCATTTTTCGCGCCGCCATAGGGGCCAGAAGTCCGTTGGGGCTTAAGGTGAAGGCGATCATTGACGCGGGCAAACTCGTCGATGACGAAACAACCGTCGCGCTCGTGCAGGAGCGCCTCGCGGCGCCTGACGCGCAGGCGGGCTACATCCTGGACGGGTTCCCCCGCACCATTCCGCAGGCCGAGGCGCTTGCCGGTTTTTCGCGGGTCGACAAGGTCATCAATTTTGATATTTCCGACGCGGGCGTACTCGAGCGCCTCGGAGGGCGGAGGGTGTGCCGCGGCTGCGGGCATAACTTTCATGTCACCTTTGATCCGCCCGCGCAGGACGGCCTCTGCGTCCACTGCGGCGGCGAGGTCTATATCCGCGACGACGACAAGAGCGAGGCGGTGCAGAAGCGCCTCGAGGTCTACCGCGCGCAGACCGCCCCCCTGATCGGCTACTACCGCGAAAAGGGCCTGCTCTACGATATAGACGCCAGCCCCGGCATCGAAAGCATGCTGTCAGATTTCAAAAAACTGACAGGCTCAGGCTGTTAGGGTGATACGTCCGCCGCTTTCTCCCCGAACTTCGCCTTGAGCGCGTCCGACACCAGGCCGGGCACCATCGCGGAAACATCACCATGAAACGAGGCCAGTTCTTTTATTGACGAGGAGCGCAGCACGAAGTACTTGGGGTCCGTCACCATAAAGAGCGTTTCAATGTGCGGGTAGAGCGATTTGTTCATCATGGACAACTCAAACTCGTAGGAGAAGTCGTCCACGCCGCGCACCCCCCGCACGAGGACCGGTATACCCTCCTGCTTCATGTAGTCCACTATGAGCGAGTCCCAGAGCACGACCGACACGTTGCCCCAGGGCCGCGTGAGTTCCCGCATCATCGCGAGGCGCTCCTCCGCGGAAAAGAGGTAGCGCTTTTGCCGGTTTTCGGCCACGATGACGATGAGCGCGTCGAAGAGGCTCGACGCCCGCTCGATAATGTTGATATGCCCCAGCGTCGCGGGATCGAAGGATCCGGGGAGCACCGCCTTGAACATAGGGGGAGTATAGGGCATACGGCGTGGTTGTGCAAGGGGTCATTGACTTTCCCCCCCGCATCCGCTATACTCTCCCCATGAACTACGACCAATCAG
This sequence comes from Treponema sp., assembly GCA_031272575.1. Lineage (GTDB taxonomy): Bacteria > Spirochaetota > Spirochaetia > Treponematales > Breznakiellaceae > JAISTO01. The sequence goes on from JAISTO010000092.1 coordinate 21,308, forward strand.
GCGTACACATACAAGAAGGCTACCGCGCGGTCGCGCGGTACCGCGATCTCGCGGCCGGCACCGCCACGGATGCGGTGCTCAACCGCATAGGCAGTTTCGCGGGGCTCTTCAGCCTCAAGGCCCTCCTCGAGGCGGGCGCGGGGATGAGCGATCCGGTGCTCGTCTCCGGCACTGACGGCGTGGGCACCAAACTCGCGATCGCGTTCGCGCTCAAAAAGTACGACACCGTGGGCATAGACTGCGTGGCCATGTGCGTCAACGACATCCTCTGCCACGGCGCGCGGCCCCTCTTCTTTCTCGACTACCTCGCGTGCGGTGCCCTCGACGCTGATGTCGCGGCCGCGCTCGTCAGCGGGGTGGCCGCCGGCTGCCGCGAATCCGGCTGCGCGCTCATAGGCGGCGAGACCGCCGAGATGCCCGGCTTTTACGCTGACGGCATCTACGACATCGCCGGCTTCGCCTGCGGCCTCGTCGACCGCGCACGCATCATCGACGGCAGCGCCATCCGCGCGGGCGACGCGCTCGTGGGCCTCGCGTCCTCCGGCCCCCACTCGAACGGCTTCAGCCTTATCCGCGCGGTACTCCCCCGCCTGGACGAGGACTTCGGCGGCCTGCCCCTGGGCCGCGCGCTCCTCGAGCCGACCCGCCTCTACCCCCGGCCGGTCCTCGCGCTCGCGTCCCGCCTCCCCATCCACGGCATGGCGCATATCACCGGCGGCGGTTTTTTCGAAAACATTCCGCGCATGTTCTTTATGAGGGGGGGAGCCCCCCCCCTCGCTGCGAACGGCGCGGGAATCTCCCCCGTGGGGGCGAATAATTATTCGCCCCCACCCCGCCCCTCCGCGCCGTTCTCTGCTCCCCCCCCCAGCGGGGGGGAAGCGATAGTTCCAATCGATCCCCCCCGCAACGCCCCCCCACTATTCCGGGCGGTCATCCATGGGGGCTCCTGGGCGCTCCCGCCGATCTTCAGCCGCATCGCGGCGGGGGTTGCGGGCCTTCCGCTCGAAGGCGCCGCCGCGCAGGAGGCGGGCGCGCGGCTCCTCGCCTCCGACGAGGCCCTGCGGCGCCTCATGTACAACACCTTCAACATGGGCATAGGCCTGGTCCTCGCGCTCGCGCCCGCCGACGCCCGCGCGGCCATCGACTATCTCGACAGCCAGGGCTTCCCCGCCTTCGAGATAGGCCATGTCGAAGAGGCCGCGCGCTCCCCCGGCACGGGCGAGGAGGGTATCCGCTTTGAATAGACCCCCCGACGACAGCGGCAAAGTGCGCGTCATGGTGCTCGTCTCCGGGAAAGGCAGCAATATGCAGGCCCTCCTCGACGCGGAGCAGGAGGGCCGCCTGGGGAACGCGCACATCGCGTCCGTCCTCGCCGACCGCCTGGGAACCTTCGCGGTCGATCGCATGAAAACCCCGGGGGTTCGGGTGTACATCGAGACGCTCCGCCTCAGCCTCCCCAAAGACGCGCGCCTCAAGGCGCTCTCCGACGCCATCCTCATGTACTGCAAGTACGAGCGCATCGACCTTATCGTACTGGCGGGCTTTCTCTCCATCCTGCAAGGGGATATCCTTCATGTCTACCAGGGCCGGATCATCAACCTGCACCCGTCACTCCTGCCAAAGTACGGGGGGCCGGGTATGTACGGCGCGCGCGTACACGAGGCGGTACTCGCCGCGGGCGAGCGGGAGTCAGGCTGCACCGTCCACTTCGTCGACGAGGGCACCGACACCGGCCCCATCATCCTCCAGCGCAAAGTCCCGGTCCTCCCCAACGACACCCCCGACACCCTCGCGGCCCGCATCCACCCCGAAGAGCACATTGCGCTGGTAGAAGCCGTGCGGCGCGTCAGTAATGAGCAGGGCTGCCTCCAAAGGGCATAAACCGCGGAGTGACGGTGCTGTACAAGCCTCGGAGTGACGCTTGACACTTCCCTTAACTTTGTTGACAGGGGGAGACCGGGGGATACGCGTTACCTAAAGGTGATAATGAGATCCTCCCTTATTGAGGGTAAAGGCCATTTGACGAGCCATTCGCTTTTACTGTTCGTTTGCTGCACCAGCCACATGGTTGCCTGAGCGTAGCGCAGATTTCCCATCGGCACCTGCCATTTGCTGCGCACAGCAAAATCTGATGCATAAGCAGGAAACAAATGTTGTTCAACAAGAGAAGTATCCTGCGGTGTAGTCAGCGCCGATAACGATAACTTCTCTGTTTTGGAAATAGAAACATTCCGCGCCAGATATTCCGGGAACGTTTCGCGCTTTATCCCCTCGCGCAGGACAAAGAAGCCGCCATCTTTGTTTTTGACTACCACCGAGTAGACGTCAACATAACCAAAGCGCGAGTGAGTAACGGGACGCTGATCCTCCGGTTTTGCCGACGTGTCAATAGTCGCATAGTCCAACTGACAGAAAAGGCGGTACTTGCCCAACAGGGGCATTACCTTTTCGTCCCCGGGCTGCATGGTATAGCACCCCGCAAGGACGACCGACACCAGAAGGAGAAAAACTCCTCCGACCAAAAAAAGGTTGTTCTTCATAACAAACCTCCTGTAAAAAAATAATTTGTGCTGCAGCGCACAAATGCTGAGCCAAAGAATTGCGCCGCGCTTCCGCATCCCGCGCGGTTTGTTTTGAGACAAAATGTGATGGTTGAACGCGCCTCGTCAGCCTGTCTGACGGCCTTGCCGCGGCTGTTTGGAAGAGGACTTAACTCGCGAAAAAGTAGGGGACGGGGGGGGGGGCAGCATGGAGCTTCCGTGCGTACAGACACCCCCGCATATACGCCCCGGCGTCTGAGAAAGACGCGGGCATTGAGAGGTTAAAAGATCGGGTACGCATAACCAACATATCCCTTTCAGTATAACCGATCCGCAAAAAAAAGTCAAGTGAGCGCGCAGCATTTGTCCTGCAGCCGCCCCTCCCTCTTGACCGAATCATCCAAACGCCGTATATTATTCCCTGCAACATGAACACCATCGCACCCTGGTACCGGGAAACCGTTTCCTGCAATCCTGCATCTCCGTCCCGCGATGCTGGAGCCCTGGCGGCAGAGTTCGCCCGTTGGAAGGCCGTTTCTCTCGAAGCCGTGTACCATCACCCGGAACTTGGGGCGCTGGAGGCGGACCCCTGCTCGCGGGAGTCGCTCTCTGCATGGGGGCCTCTGCGCAGCCGGGAACTAATCGTCGTGTATGCAAGCGGGCCGGACAGGGCGCTCTGCCGTAAAGCCGCGGCCCTGGCTGCGGCTCTGTTCGAAGGGAGGCGCCCCGCTGTGCCCCCCGCACTCTACGAAACCGCGGTGCAATGTCGCCCTAATCCCCCCAGGGGAGACGCGGCCGGCGGGAAAGGCCCTGGCAAACGGGGGCAAGCCCCCCTGCTTTCCGGCATAAGCCCCTTGTGCGCGGTTCCGGTAACGAACGAACTCTTTCACAATGGGAATGTGGAGGCCTGGAAACGGGTCATCGCCAGTTACGAGGCCCGGTATCCGAGGCTGAAAGTCTGCGTGTACTACGAAGGTGAACGCATAACGAACCTGAACGCGCTTTTCCAGTGGGGAAAGGTGAAGCATGGCCATGTGATACAATTCGCGGTGGCCGGCAGCAGGATACAAGCGCTCTCCCGCCTGCGCCGCTTTCTTGCCGAGGCCGCCAGCCCTCGTTTCAATGCCTTTCTGCAAGGCCTCGCGGGCAGCCAACTGGATATATTTTAGGCCGCATCATTTTCCCCATCCTGTGCTCCCCAACGATAAACGCATAGACATGTCTACCGGGCTCATACGGGGAAAATGCTGCGCTTGTGCGTCCTCATGGGGCGGGGGGCGGACGGGGAA
>JAISTO010000138.1 GCA_031272575.1 Treponema sp.
GCCCCCCCCCCGCCCCCCCCCCACACCGCTGCCGGCAGGGGGGGGGGCCCTGCGCGGCCCCCTTGTGCCGTCCTCGTTGGGGGCCGGCCCGCGGGGGGGGGGGCGCAAAACAAAAGTGCTGACGAGGCCGCGAGCGCGGACAGTTTCTATTTGAATGGCCGCAAAGCGGAGGAGGCGCAATTATTCGAGGCCGCGGTGGGCTGGTATATGCGGGGCGAAAAAGCATACCCCGCGGACTCCCGTTTCCCCTGGGCGCTCGGCAGGCTCTATTTTGAAAAGCGCCTCTACCGCCTCGCCTGGGACGAATTCCGTCACGCGGAAACCATCAACGCGTACGACACGACCCTGCTCTATATGCTTTCCGAAACCGCCGCGCACTTAAACAAAGACCGCGAGGCGGCCGCGTACCTTGAGCGCCTCATCGCGTACGATCCGCTCAACATTGACGCGATAGAAAACCTGGGCTGGCGCTATTTCAAGATTCACCGCTCCGCCGAGGGCGAGGCGCTGCTGCTCAAGGCTGTGTCGGAATTCGGCGCGAACGCGGATCTGGAAATGACGCTCGGCACAATCTACGCGGATCTCTTCCGCTACGAGGAATCGAAAAAATGGTACCTCGCGGCCATTGAATCATCGACTACAGGCTTTATGGGGAACAACGCGTTCGCCGCGGTCGCGCATTACAATCTCGCGCTTCTGGAAGATCGTTTCTATCAATTCAACCTCGCGTTTGAGCGCACCAACCAATCGCTCCAGACCGGCAGCCGCGCCTCAGGAAGGCTTGCCCGCGGCGAACTCTTTGTGCGCCGCATGGAACTTTCCGCCGCGCTGGCCGACTGCGAGGCCGCGCGCGAGATGGACGAGTCCCCGCTCGCGAAGGTGAACCTTGCGGACACGCTCCGCATCGCGGGCCGGCTCGAAGAGGCGCGGCGCTACGCCGAAGACTGCCTTAACGCGCAGGACGAAAGTTGGATGCTGAACTACGGCCTCAATCCGGTCAGTTACCGCAGAGACCTGCACGAGATTTTGCGTGACTGTTACGAGGGCCTCGCCAACACGGAAGACTTTCGCGCGGCCTCAGGCCCCCTCGACTGGCTGGAGAGCCGCGCGCGGAAAATCCGCTATTCGTTCAAAGCGCGGGTGCACCGGCTCCTGCTGCGCAAGTACAGCCTCGCCGAAGCGCGGGATTACGGGCCGCAAAGTTACTCTGGCCAAACGCCCCATCTTGACGCGCTCAAAAAATACTACGGCGCGTTCGAGGACTACCCCCGGCGGGCGCTCCGGTACCTCCGCGAGTCCCGCGCGTTCGAGGGTCCGCTGATTCCGCGCTCCGGCCCGGCCTACGACTTCGAGGAGGGCAAACTGAAAGGTGCCCCGAGAGCCCTCCTCGAAACGCTCGACCGCTTCGACCCGATCTGGGAGCGGGATCTGCTTGCCGAAACCTACGCCGAGTTGAGCCTGCGCTTCGGGGTAAAGACGGAAGAGGGGCGCGATGCCGCCGAGCGCCTCTTCGCGCTGAACCGCGGCGCGCTCCGGCAGAAGGGCATAGCCCTGCCCGCGGAAATAGACGCCTCTGGCGCGGCGCCGCGCCTCGAACGCACACTCCGCGGCCTTGCGAAAAAAGCCGGCGTCCTGCAGGTGAGCCTGGACCGGGCGCCCCGTTACACGCTGACGTTTGCGTCCGCGGGGCAAAACGCGGTACAGTGCGCGCTCCGCGACAATGTGCGGGGGCGCGTCCTCTTCGAAAAAACGCTGCCCCTGGGGAAGGGCCGGACGGAGCGCGCCCTTTTTTCACGCGCGCTCGGGGAGCTTCTCTTCGGCCTGGAGTAGGGCAGCCGTCCCCTTGACTTTTCCTCCAAAATGCGCTATACTTCCCAATATGACAAAGTCATTTTCACCGTGCGCCCCCCGCTTTTTCGCGGCAGGCGGCGCTCTTTTTGCCCCGCTTGCGGGCCTGTCCGCGGCCCCTTCCGCTGATGCGGCGCGGCGGGCTTTTTCTCGAAAATCTCCAGTATCAGGGCAGCAACTGAATCGAGTTGCCCCCCCCCCCCGTCCCGCAAAAAAATAGCGTAAAACGGGGGCTCCTCCTCACGCTTGTTGTCCTCTGTGGGGGGGCGCTGCCGCTCCTTTTTGGGGCCTGCGATATCGCGGATACCCCGGATCCCAGTGCGCCGGAGACGCCCGCCGCGCCGGCACTCAGCGTGGGTGACGGCAAGCTAAGCGCGGCATGGGAGCCGGTCCCGCGGGCGGACTCCTACGAAGTGTGGGCCGCTGCCGAAAACAGCATCGCCGCCGCGCAAAAGCGGGGTGACGACACCACCGAATGCGGCGCCGTCATTGGCGGCATGGAAAACGACGGAAAGACGACGTACTACGTCTGGATAAAGGCAAAGAACGCCGGGGGTACCAGTGCGCCGGGCGAGGCGGGCAGCGCCACTATGCGGGTCGATACCCTGCACCTTGACGCATATCTTCGCGCCCTCACAGACAACACCCCCGAAACGCCGCACACGGTGAATCTGATCACATCAACCAGCATCAATGAGATCATCAACACTGAAGACCCAAGCGAGGTGGGGGTCTGGGCTCGTATCAACACTATGGTGACCAATCTCAAAAAATACGTGACGCTCGATCTCAGCGCCTGTTCCGCGAAGGGGAATACGGTCACCGGCGCTGCTGCTCCCACCCTAAACAAACTGAACATTGTGAAAAACAATGCGTATATCAAAGGCATAGTCCTTCCCAAAACCCTGACGGCCATAGGCAGTTACGCGTTTTACCAGTGTGCTTTTTTGAGCAGTGTGACCATACAAGGCGAGGTAACCGATATCGATTTGTACGCGTTTGATGGCTGCACGGGATTAAGCGAAGTAACGATACCGGACAGGGTAACCAATATCGGTAATTACGCCTTCAATGGCTGTACCGGATTGACCGAAGTAACGATACCAGCCAGCGTCACTTCCATCGGCTATAACGCGTTCGCCGACTGCGCCAACCTTATCATGGTTACCTTTGAGGCGGGAAGCGGCATAAGTAATTTCTCTACCGCATCCTTTCCCGGCAATTTACGGGATCAGTACTTTTCCGAATCCGGAGGCGGCGCGGGAACGTACATACGAGCCGCTGGTGAAACGGCATGGACCAATATGGCCTCTCCGCCAACCGGCGTCACGGTAACGGTGCAATCGGTCAACAGCATTCAGGTCTCGTGGGATTCCGTCTCGTGGGCAGAATCGTACAAGGTATACCGGGCATCCGCGAGCACCGGCGGCACTTACAGTGTCGTTGGTACCGAAACAGATTCAGCGTATCTCGACACCGGACTTTCCGGGAATACGACTTATTACTACCAGGTGAGCATAGTAAGCACCGCAGGCGAAGGCCGCCGGTCAACGTATCGTTCTGCCACAACAGAAGTCCCTGCCGTGCCCGCAAATGTGAGCGCGGTAGTACTCTCTTCATCGAGTAACATAAAACTCACATGGGATTCCGTCACCGGTGCATCATCGTACAAGGTGTATCGGGCCGCGGATGCCGGCGGCACTTACGATAGCATCGGAACAAGCACGACGACATCGTATACCGATGCCGCCGATCTTTCATTGGACACGACTTACTACTACAAGGTAAGCGCGCTGAACGGTGATTTGGAAGGCAGCCTGTCGACGTATGCATCAGAGACCACCTTATTATACAAAGCAGGCGATACCGGCCCAGCGGGGGGATTGGTATTTTATGCGGATGCCGCAGGCTTTGCTGCCGGCGATGTTACTTGCCATTACTTAGAAGCAGCGCCGGCGGACTTGCCGGAAACATACTACCAATGGGGTGGATATGGTTGTTCATGCGGTACCGGGACGGCCATTGGTATGGGAGCGGCAAACACGGCGGCGCTCGCGGCGCATAATCACGGCACCTTAGCATGGGGTTCCGGTTTACACCCTGCGGCGCGGGCCTGTGCGGATTACGAGTGCGGCGATTACCGCGACTGGTTCCTGCCGATCAAGGAGGAACTGAACCTGATGTATACCAATTTGAAGGTGAATGGATGGGGGGCCTTCTCTGACTCCCATTACTGGTCTTCCTCTGAGTCCAGCAGCAATTACGCATACGCATGGGCTCAGTATTTCTTCAATGGTTCTCAGGAGAGCGAGGGCTTCAAGGCCATAGAATATTCGGTTCGCGCGGCGCGGGCTTTTTGAGGGGGGAGGGGGAATCACGGTGATTCTGCGGCGCCGTTGGTGTCCGCTGATCATAGCGTCCTGCGTATGCGGGATGAACGTTTATTGCAAGCGCGGCCTGTGGAAAGGCCGCGCAAAGGAGAAAAGACAAATGTTTGACGATATTGACTTAGAGATTGCAAAACTCGCACCTGAGTTTGACAAAAACAAAGGCAAGGAGTATCTCGAACTTGCAAAACTTCGGTGCCTGCAAGACAGCAAGAAGCACCTCGACGGCGATTACGGCGATGTCATTGACGATGCGTCTCTCGCTATTGCCGCCGGCAATGCGGAGGCAAAACTTGTCCGCGCTTACGCTTACTACCTGACGGGGTCTACGAAGCGGCAGAAAACTCTTGCGAAGAGTATATCAATACTCACCAGGATAATAAACGTATGCTGGCAAGCGCATACGAAATTCTGGGCAACATTCGTTTGAAACACCAAATGCGGGAATTGAAAAAGAACGATGGCAAAGAGGGGCCTGTGGCATGCTTTAAGAAGGCAATCACATTCTCCCTCGATGCGGGACTCTTTATGCCCAGTCTCAACCTCCTCGAAAAGTACCGCGAGGCGTGCAAGAAGCAGCGGATGGAGGACGCCACATGAGCTGCAACACCTGCTTCGTGTTGGGGGCGGGTTTTTCCGCCCCTGCCGGCATCCCTCCACAGAAGGACTTGCTGCGGGACATTGCCCGGTCGGACGATGAAAAGGCGCGGCGGCATATTCAAGACATATTCGGTCTTGACCACAGCGTTGATGCCCTGAACGAGGTGTCCCTTGAAGATGTGTTCACCTTTCTCGATAAGATCATTAGCCGCAACGGAAGCGTCGGCGTTTTCAATCTGGTCACCGCATACCAGGCAAAAGGCGATCTCATCAATTATATCGTCAGGAAATTCAATGCCTCGCTTCGGGAAATGCGCGGTGAGCGGAAATACGAGTACTTCTTCAACGCGATTGCCAACCGCAAAATAGTTGATGGTGAAACAAATACTATCGTCACATTCAACTGGGATACCATTCCCGATTTCTATATTACGCGGGCGTTCAAATTTCTGGGAAAAAATAACGGTGTTGACTACGGCTGTTATGATCTTGACTATGACAAGTGGGTGCGCAGCAAACAAACTGACCGAGTGCCATCGATTCTTCGGGCCGCAAAAGGCTATAAGACCATAAAAGTTTTAAAACCGCATGGCTCCATAAACTGGGCGTATCAAAAAGATAAAGAGGCCATTCTTGTAAAAGAGCAAACGGGCGCTTTCCCCGAGGGCCTCCTTTTTGAAGACGATGATCACACAGATCACGAGCACGTCCTTATGACGCCGACATTCACAAAAGATTTAAGCAGCCAGCATATACAATCCATTTGGCAGAATATCCATATCGACATGGAGGCGGCAAAGCGCATACTGTTCCTGGCAGCCTGTAGCACTTTGAATAATTCGATAAAAAATTCGCGTGATTTCACGCTTTTCGAGGCTGCTTTTGGAGTTTTTAGAGTAAATTTTTGCGGTAAACCGCAAAAATCTCTAATTTTTAGTGCGCTTTAGTCAAAGCGCTACAAACTCCTGGGCTGTTCGCTGCCGTTTGCCGATTACGAGTTTCGCAATCTGCTCCTCAAGACGGCAGTGCGAAATAAAAGCGCAAAGATCAGGGTACTCATTTACCCCGGTGCGTCCGACGCGGCTAAGGCCGAGACCAAAAAGCGCTACCAAACGCTTTTTATCGGCAGCGACCTCACATTCGAGGAAATGGATATATCAGACTTTTTGGTGAATAAGGATATGCTGTGGAATTGGTGAGGGGGGCGAGCGGAGTTTTACTCCGTCCCCTTTAGGGGCAGATTCCGCGGTCGAGCCGCGGAATGACGAAACGGTTAAACCGCGGAATGACGAAACGGTTAAACCGCGGAATGACGGAGCGGTTAAACCGCGGAATGACGGCAGGGCACGCCTCTTGCAAATTTTCGCCCCTCCTGCTATCATCTTTCTATGTCCCCCTTCAACATAACGCACACGGATGCCGGGACCCATGCCCGCGCCGGCGTCCTCACGCTGCCCCATGGCGCGGTGGAGACCCCCGCCTTCATGCCGGTGGGGACCAGCGCCGCCGTCAAAGCGCTCAGCCGCGAGGACCTTGCGGAAATCGGCTTTAACATCATCCTCTCGAACACGTACCACCTCGCCCTCCGGCCGGGGCCCGCGGTGCTGGAGGCCGCGGGGGGGCTCCACCGCTTCATGGCCTGGGATCGCAATATCCTCACCGATTCGGGGGGCTTTCAGATTTTCTCGCTGGCCCCCTTCCGCAAGATCACGGAGGAGGGCGCGGCCTTCCGCTCGCATATCGACGGCTCGTACCACCTCTTCAGCCCGGAAAAGGTGATGGAACTGCAGGTGCTCTTCGGGAGCGACATCCAGATGCAGTTGGATGTCTGCACCGGCTACGGGGTGAGCCGGGCGGAGGCGGCGGAGGCCCTGCGCGTCACGGCCGCGTGGATGGCCAGGGGGCGCGCCGCCTGGGAGGAGGCGCGGCGCAACACCCCCTACCGGGGGCTTTTTTTCCCGATCATGCAGGGGAACTTCTTCCCGGACCTCCGGGCCGAGAGCGCCGCGCGCCTGGCCGCAACGGACCCGCCCGGCGCCGCGATAGGGGGGCTCTCGGTGGGCGAACCGCCGGAGGTCTTCGAGGACTTCCTCGCGCAGAGCGCGGCGCTCCTTCCGGCCGGGCTCCCCCGCTACGTGATGGGCATAGGCACCCCCCGCTACATCCTCGCGGCGATCGAGCAGGGCATCGACCTCTTCGACTGCGTCCTCCCGACCCGCACGGGCCGCACGGGCCGCGTCTTTACCCGCCGCGGTCACCGCTCCCTCAAACACGCCCGCAACACGAGCGAGGGGGGCCCCATCGACCCGTCCTGCTCCTGCAAGGTCTGCCGCAGCTACTCGCTCGCGTATCTTCGTCATCTTTTTAAAACCGGTGAAATTTTGTGCTCCATGCTGGCGAGTTACCATAATCTCTATTTTCTCCAAAATCTGGTGCTCGAGGCCCGCGCCGCTATCCGCGAGGGGGTCTTCGGGGCCTTCAAAAAGGCGTTTCTTGCTGATTATGCTTCTTAACGAAAATCCGCTATTCCGCCGCGGCGCAGCACGGTGGAGCGGAGCGTTAGTTCCTGGGGGGGGGCTTCGGACGGGAGAGGGGCCTTCAGCAGCCCGCTCAACTGCGCCCAGGGGGAGTCGTCTACTATCACTTTTACCTCGTCGGATACGAAACCGGGGTTGAGCCACGAAAAAAGGATGACGGGGACGCCCTGGTTCTGATCCAGGAAGTTTCCGATGGGGCCGGTGATCACCGCGCAGGCGCAGGAATGGGCGCCGTCCGGGCTGCGGAAGTACTGGGGTTCCTTTTCCGCGCCCGCGGCTTTGAGCGCCGCGAGGAAGACCGCCCGCTCGGGGTCCCTGAGCCAGTTGTTGTCTATGACGATGACCGCCCCTTCCTTGCCCGCGAGCGCGCCCGCTTCCGCGCCGGCTCTGGTCATTTCGTCGATTATGTCGGTGCGGACCAGAAAAACCCCGGCGGGCAGGGCGGGCGTTTCCCGCGAGCGCCCCATAAGGAGGAACACCGGCGTTTCCGGGCGCCTCTCGCTGTACGAGGATGCCGTCTGCCGGCAGCGGTACGGGAAGATGACGCAGAACGGCGCTTCCGCGGCCCCCTCCGCGGCGAGGAGTACCAGGCTGGCGTCGGCCTCTTCAGGCGGGTTTACGGTGATGATTCTGCGGAAGGCCCCCAGGGAGGCTTTTGCGGTCATGTAAAAGGCCCTGCCCGAACCGTAGAGACTCGTGTAGGCCTCCCCGGTGACGAAAACCACGGGCCTGCGGACAAAAAAAACGCCCGCGGCAGCGAGGAGGCCAAGCGGCAGTACCAGAAAGAGCTGCCGCTTTCTAAAACGAAACGGGGGCAGACGAAGCGCTTTCCCCTTGAATACTCCGCGGATCAAGCGTCCTTCTTTTTATCGTACTTGTCCACGAACGCGCGGATGTCCTCGATACAGGCGAGGATTTTCTTGGCTTTTTCCACGCCGAACTGGAACGGGTAGCGATCGTTCTCGTCCTTTTTCAGGACGATGAGCGGACTGCCTTTGTAGTCGCCTTCTTCTATGATCATTGGCTGCTCCTTAATTGTTTTTCCACACCTGACTGCCCTCGAAGCCTTTGATTTCCTTGATGAGGGAGAGCCAGTAGTCGGCTTCGGAGCGGCTCGTGTAGGGCCCGATGCGGACGCGGAAACGGGCCGCGCCGTTCACATCGCGGTTCTCTATTATAGAACTTATGCCCTTGGTTTTCAAGGTCTCCTTGACGGCCTCGGCATGGGACTGCGCGGAAAAGGAGCCCGCCTGCACCCAGTAGTTCTCGGCGAGCGAGGACTCGGCTTTTGCCTGGGCGGGGCTCTTCTTCGGCGCGGCCGCCGCGGTGTGCGCGGCCGGCTTCTTCGCGGCCGGGGCTGGAGCGGAGGCCGGGGCTTTCGCGGCCGGAGCGGACTTCACGGTCAGGTCCGGCACCGCGGCTGCCTTCGGCGCCGGGACGTCGATCACGACGGGGGAGGCCGCGGGTTTTGCGGCAGGGGCAGGGGGTGCAGGTGCAACGGCAGGTGCAACGGTAGTTGCACCTGCACCTGTATCTGCGTCTGCCGTCGCGCCGGCAACTGACTCGCCCGTGATGAGGAACTCGTCACTGGGGAGCGCCTTATCGGCGGGCGGGGGTTTGATGCCCTGGATGCCGCCGCGGCCGCGGGCCAACTCGACCGCGTCGACCGAGGCGGGCTCGGCGGGGAGCCCCTCGAGTGAAACCTCAGGCAGCAGGCCGATGCCCTCGACCGCGCCGGAGGGGGTCTTCGGCACGACGGGGAGGCCCCGCGTACCCGCGGTACCCGCGGCGATGAGGCGGGGCTCCCGCGTTTTCGAGAACGCGGCCCCCTGGCCCGCGGGGAAAATTAGAAGTGCGGCGCTGATAACGAGCGCCAGAAACACGCCGACCGAAATGGCCACGAGCAGCAGTTTCTTTTTTTCCATGTTGATCCTCATTTTGAAAAATGTGCGCAAAGGTCACGGAGCCTCTGTTCGAGCGCGGCGTCATTGCCGCGCGGATGCAAAAAGGTTCCGTTGCTTACAATAAAAGTATCGGCTTTTTGCGAAAAATAATGAGCGTTAAAATGACGCTGCGCGCGAAACCGCGCGAGGAGGGCCCGCCAGGAAAGGTGATCACGGCGACGGGCGCGGAGCAGCCTGACGAGGAAGGGGGCCCTGACGATGATGAGCGCGTCGAGTGAGTGAAAAAACGCGGAGCGGTGCAGGAGCGCGGCGTTGAGAACCACGGGCCCCCTCTGGGCATCAAGCCACTCCGCGCTGATGCGGTTCACGCGGGGGTGGACGATCGCCTCGAGCGCGGCGAGGAGGCCGGGGTCAGAAAAGGTGAGGGCCCCGAGGCGCGCGCGGTCTACATGGCCTGCTTCGTCGAGGATGCGCGCGCCGAAGAGGGCCTCGAGCGCGGGGCGCTCTTCTTCGAGGGCCTGGTGCCCCACGGCATCGAGGTCGAGGATGGCGAAGCCCGCGCGCTCGAGGACCCGCGCGACGCGGTTCTTGCCCGCACA
>JAISTO010000167.1 GCA_031272575.1 Treponema sp.
TCGATCTAAATTTGACCGATACTTTTTTCTTAAATCTGATGCGTAAATGTAAAATTGCTGAGAGAGTGGGGAGTAGGGAGTGGGGAGTAGGGGGCGCGGCGTTTGCAGGATGCGCGGACTACCGGACAGTTTCACGGTAGTCCGCGCAACTTACGAGCCAAGCGCAAGCCACTCCCTACTAGCCACTCCCTACTCCCCACCTACCCCACCTCCCTACTTCACCTGAAATACCCCACCCCGCCCTCGAAGATGCGCTGCTCCTTCGGGCCGGGGATGTTGATGTGCGTCCAGGGGCCGCAGCGTTCGGAGTGGGCCATCTTGCCGAGCACGCGGCCGTCCGGGCTGCAGAGGCCCTCTATCGCGCAGCAGGAGCCGTTGGGGTTGTCCGGCTCCCCCTGCGCGATGCCGCCGTCCGCGGCCGCGTAGCAGAACGCCACCTGCCCCGCCGCGAAGAGCCGCGCGGCCTCCGCCTCGCTTGCCGCGAGACGGCCCTCGCCGTGACTCACCGGCAGCACGTGGAGCGCCCCCTCGGTCTCGGCCGCGAGCCAGGGGGACGCGCAGCGCATGACCCGCGTCCGCACCATCCGCGAGACGTGGCGCCCCACGCGGTTGCAGGTGAGCGTGGGCGCGTCCGGCCCCGTGCGCAGGGTCCCGTACGGCACAAGCCCCACCTTGATCAGGGCCTGGAACCCGTTGCAGATCCCCAGCACGAGCCCGTCCCGCGTCTCGAGCAAGCCCCCCAGCGCGTCCGCGACGCGGGGGGAGCGCAGCACATTCACGATAAACTTCCCCGACCCGTCCGGCTCGTCCCCGGCGCTGAACCCGCCCGAAAGCGCCAGAATCTGCGCCTCCCCCATCGCGCCCGCAAGCGCCGCAATCGACTCGCTAATGTCATCCTGCGTCCGGTTACGGAACACGAGCACCCGCGTCCGCGCCCCGGCCCGCCTGAACGCCCGCTCCATATCCCACTCGCAGTTCGTCCCCGGAAACACGGGTATCAGTACCAGGGGGGGGGTATGTGATTTAAAACGTCCGTCATTCCCCGACTTGATCGGGGAATCTTTTTTTGAGGGGGGGCGATTACCATGCCGTTGTTCCGCAGCGGGCGTTGCGCTGATGCAATGACGGTTTGGAGTTTTTTCTGACCTTAAACGGACAGAAAAAACTCCAAAATCAAAAAATGCGCCAGCATTTTTTGATTCCGCGCCCCCTACGCCCGGACCGGCGGGTACGCCGTTCCGGTCTACCCCCCTGATGCCGCCTGGCGGTGCGGCCTTCCCGGTCTGCGGATATACCTCTTCCAGCACGGACTCCCAGGCCGCGCGCAGCGTTGCGAGCGGCGCTTCCGCCTGTTCGTCTTCACCCCGCCTAAGGCCGAGCATGGCCCCTCCGGTGACCGCGGCGACGACCCGCCAGGACCCGCCGCCGGCCTCCGCCTTCGCGAGTATGCCCTTGCAGGCGCCGGTGAAGGCCGGGCCGTCCAGTTCCAGGAGCACCGACCCCTGGCAGCGCTCCCCCGCCCGGAGGAGCGCGGCATCGCTGTCCGCCTGTACCCCCATCATGCTGCCGAAGGCCATGATGCAGAGCGAGGCAAGCGGCCCCCCGGCCCCCACCGGATACGCGGCGCGGAGTACCCCGGCGCGGCGGAGTTCGGCGAGCGCCCCCATATTCGCGCGGAAGCAGGCCCACTCGGCCTCCGTCCGCTGCGCCAGCATGACGATGACGCTGCCTATCGCGCCGCTCAGCGCGCCTGAGCGCACGTCCTGCACCGGGCAGACCCCCGCGGCAAAGGCGGCAAGTACCGGCGGCACTTTCAGGTCGAGGCCCTGCGCCGGGTCGCGGAAGTTCCCGGACATCGAGTCCTTGCCCCCTATGGCGGGCACCCCCGTCTCTATCTGCGCCTCCAGCGCCCCCAGCAGCGCCTCGGCCGGCAGGCCCCAGCCCGCCGCATCCTCTGGATGGGGGAAGTACTCCTGCAGGGAGAGCCGCGCGGCAAAGGGGTCGCCCCCCACGCAGGCGAACTTCGCAAGCGCCTCCCGCACACTCCCCTTGGCCCCCTCGTAGGGGTTCCGCTCCATGGCCTCGGGGTCGTATCCGAAGGTCATGAGGGAGGCGGTAAGGGCTTGGGAGGGGAGTGGGGAGTGGGGAGTAGGGAGTAGGGGGGGGGGACTAGTGCCTGGCACCTCGTCATCCTGGGGGAACAGGGAATGGGGCAGATCGGGGAGGAGGGAGGCGAGGCCGCATTCGGGGGTGCCCTGGGTGTCGCCGCCGAAGGGGAAGAGGACCGAGCCCGCGCCGATGGAGCCGTCAAAGCGCTCCTGCAGGCCCCGCCGGCTGCCGGAGCGCAGGCTCGCAAGTTCCGCCTCGAGCGCGGCAAGGGTCTCCTGACACGAAAGGCGTTCCGGCAGGGCATCCTCGTCGGGCGCGGCCCCTGCCGGGCGCGATGCGAGTATCGCCCTGGCCGAGCGGGGGGCGCCGTTGCTGTCCAGGAAGGAGCGGTCGAGCGCGGCGATTGTCTTGCCGCGCCAGCGCATGACCATGCGGCCAGAGTCGGTTACCTTCGCGATCACCGTGGCTTCGAGGTTCTCGGCCGCGGCCGCGGCGATAAAGGCCTCCGCGTCAGCGGCCGCGGTGAGAGCGGCCATGCGCTCCTGCGACTCGGAGATGGCCAACTCGGTCCCGTCCAGGCCCGCGTACTTTCGGGGCACTGCGTCCAGCGTGATCTCGAGACCCGCGGCCAGTTCCCCCACGGCCACGGCCACGCCCCCGGCCCCGAAGTCGTTGCAGCGCTTGATCAGGCGGGTGACGGACGGGTCGCGGAAGAGGCGCT
This sequence comes from Treponema sp., assembly GCA_031272575.1. Classification (GTDB taxonomy): domain Bacteria; phylum Spirochaetota; class Spirochaetia; order Treponematales; family Breznakiellaceae; genus JAISTO01. The sequence continues at coordinate 2,831 of JAISTO010000167.1, forward strand.
GCAGTTTGCGCTCCTCGACCGGGTTCCCCTTCTGCACCTCCGGGCCCGCGTTCCCCACCGAGTCCCCGGTGTGGCCTTTGGACGAGCCGGTGGCCCCGCCTATGCCGTCGCGGCCCGTGCGCCCCCCCACGAGGATCACCACATCGCCCGGGGCCGGCTCCTCGCGGCGCACCGCGGCTTCCGGCGCCGCCCCGATGACCGCGCCCAGTTCGAGGCGCTTCGCCCGGAAGCCCTCGTGGTAGCACTCCGCGACCTGCCCCGTCGCAAGCCCGATCTGGTTCCCATAAGACGAGTACCCGGCCGCGGCCTCCCGCGCTATCTTCACCTGCGGCAGTTTCCCCCGCAGCGGCCGCTCCGCCCGCGGGCGCGGGTCGGCCCCGCCGCTCAGCCGCAGCGCCTGGTGCACATAGGCCCGCCCGGAAAGCGGGTCCCGTATCGCGCCCCCCAGACAGGTCGCGGCCCCGCCGAAGGGTTCGATCTCGGTAGGATGATTGTGCGTTTCATTCTTGAATAAAAGTAACCAGGGCGCGGTTTTGACCGTCCCATCATCCTGTTGAAAACACGCCTGCACCCGAATCGTGCACGCGTTGATTTCCGCGGATTCGTCCACATCGGAGGCCAGCCCCCGACGCTTCAGCGCCTTTGCCCCAATTACCGCCATGTCCATAAGGGTGATTTTTTTGGACGCGGCCGCCGGGCCGTATACTTCATCCCGCAGCGCATAGTAGCGCTCTAACGCTGCTTTTACCCCTCCCCCCCCCGTACAGCAAATTTCCAGGGCGGTGGTAAACGTGCTATGCCTGCAATGATCGCTCCAATAGGTGTCGAGCACCCGCAACTCTGTGAGGGTCGGGTCACGCCCCTGCGCGGAAAAATACGCCCCGCAAAACGCGAGATCGTCGACCGACATGGCCAGACCCCAGCGCGCTCTCCATGCGGCGAGCGCGTTGGCCGCGGCCGCTTCGCGGAAGCCGGCGAGCACCGGCACCTCCGCCGGCGCGGGCGCCTGCTCGTCAAGGCCGGCAGGCAGCGCGAGATTTGCCTCGCGCGAGTCTACCGGATTGATAAGGTGCTTTTTGATTGCCGCGAGGCAGGGGGGGGGGAGGGGGCTCCCGTCCGCGGCGGCAAAGCGGTACACGTCCGCGCAGCGCACCACAGGCCGCGCGCCGCATATAAGCGCGATGCACTGCTCCGCGGAATCAGAGCGCTGGTCGTACTGCCCCGGGCAGTACTCCACCCCGAAGACGCTCCCTTCCCCCGGCGCCTCCTCCTGACAAAACACCGCGTCGCACTGCGGCTCGGAAAACACCTCCCGCACCGCGCGCGCAAACTGCTCCTCGTCCAGGGCCTCCGCGTCGTAGCGGTGAAACACCCGCGGACGGCGCATGGTCCGCAGCACGGGAAAATCCCGCCCCAGAAAGCCCGCAAGTTCCTCCCCCAACTGCCCCGCCTCACTATCGAAGCCCGGCAATTTTTCAATATACACCCGTCGTACCGGCATGATCGCTCCTTGCGCTATCATAGCATGGGAGGCGGGGTTGGGGGAAGGGGGCACGTGCAGCAATTCTCAGTTTACCTCTCACAAAGGCACAAAGAAGTGAAAAAAGTTGAGTCTACTCCGAAAAGTCAAGAATTCAAGAATTTAACCGCGAATTACACGAATTAGTAGCAACTTCGTTGCTAACGAATGAACGCGAATTTTAAGAATTGTATGCGGTATTATTCGCGATAATTCGGCGGCAACGAAGTTGCCAATAATTCGCGTCCATTCGCGTTTACTTACTTAATTGCTGACTTTTCAGAGTAGCCGCAAGTGGGAAACACGAAACCGCAAGGAAGGCCAGCGCGGCGGCGCATAGCAGGAAATGGATGCTACGTTTCATAGCGATGCCTCTTTTATCGGTACATTCCTATCACCGTTGCGGCATCAAGTTCGGATATAGATGCATTATCGAAGGTCACAAATATTCCTGTATGCCCCACCTCGGTTCCATAATCACCATTGTTATAGGGCGGCTTAATTTCAAAGCCTGGGTACAGCATAACGGATTGAAAATCCATGGTGGGTCCAGTATGCACACCATACGGGAGTATCCTCATGAAAGGAATGTAAATGGTAATAAACCATATCCGTACCGGATAGAACCATGTAACATAAGTGAAATCAGGAATAATTCCATAGTTAACTTTATCGGCTTTCACATCGGCGCTGGAAATTACCAGGAACTTGTCCCTTCCCGACCATTGGTGCTCATGCAGAAGGCCTATGGTGTGCCCCCGTTCCGTAGAGCCATTGGTATCTATCATCTTTTCGATGTCGGCCTGGATTTCGGCAACGACATCTTCCGCTTTCTCGCCTGCCGCGACGCGGTTCAGCACCTCTACCGTGGCTATACCGTCCAGCGAGTCGAGCGGCACCCGTTGATCGTCGCTAATGACGATGGCTCCATCGCGCACGAAAAGCAGTTCCGCGTTCACGGCGGCATCGGGCAAGAGAGCAAGAGCCGCCAATGCAATGACAAACCGATTTTTCATACTTTAACCTCCAACAGAACGGGTATGGGTGTCTTACTCTTAATATACCCTGTTTTCAGGCAATTGTCAAGAAAAATCAGGGCAGCGTCAGGATAAACGCATAGACGGATTTTCCCCGTCATTCCGCGGTAAAACCTGCGGCATCTACTCTCTGGGGGGCAGTGGACGGCGCACGTTCAAACGCGAGGAAAAATGACGCGGCCTAAAGCCGCCCCTTCCGGCAAAAAGAAGCCAAAACCTTGCGCTGCCGTCCCGGGTCACGTCACCTTCGCGATGCTGGGTGGTACTCTGTTCGGTACAGTGACCTTTTTTCGGGTTTTGTCTTTTTT
>JAISTO010000171.1 GCA_031272575.1 Treponema sp.
GCGGGGGGGATACCCCCCCGCAACGCCCCCCCACCCGGTCCCTGATTGGGGGGCAGCGCAGCACCTGAAAAGTGCCGCGGCGGGCAAAATGTATTTTCCCCCTCTCCCCCCCCCAGCGAAGAAAACCGAGCAGGATCGGTTGAGCACTTTTCAGGTGCAGGGTGGGGGGGGCGGACGGAAAAAACGCTTGCGCGTTTTTTCTTGGAGTTTTTTCGACCGTTTACAGTCGAAAAAACTCCATAAGCACATTGCGAAGCAATGTGCGGCGTAATCGCCCCCCCCTCCTCCATGATCCGCATTGCGCTGTCGCGGTAGCGGTTCAGCGCGGCGGTCTCGTAGCGCCATTCCGCGCCCGCGCCTTTTTTGAGCACCGGCGTGCGGAAGACGAAGGCCGTGCGGAGCTTCTCGAGGGGCTCGAGGCGGGACTGACGGGCCTCGAGCGCGCGGAGGGGGTCCGCGCCGCGGACGTAGGGGACGCCCCGGGGGTAGCAGAAGTCCGCGCCGTACAGTTCTATGGCGGCCGCGCCCGCGGCCTGGGCCAGCGCTATCGCGGCGTAGGTGACATTGCCGCCCGAGGTGTCGAGCGCGCTTAGGGGGGGGGAGTACGCGCCGGCCGCGAGGCGGGCAAGGGGGTGGCCGCCCGCGAAGAAGCGGACCGTGGTTTTTTTCGCGAGCGCGGCCAGGGGGGGGGGGGCTTGCGAGATCGATGTACAGGAGGGGGGGGAGGGGTACGCCGATGAAGTGCTGGAGGCTCGCGTGCTGGCAGTCGATAGAGACAGCCGCGTCCGGCACAAGCCCCGCGGCGGCCAGGGACGGGAGGCTCGTGTCGGTTGCGAGGATGAAGAACGCGCCGCGCCGCGCCGTGCGCCGCTTTTTGAGCGCCGCAATGCTTTTTTCGAGCGAGGGCCCCGCCGCGGTGATCGCCACGACCGCGCCCCGGCAGGCGGGGAGGGGAGGGGAGTCCCCCGCTGCCTGGGCCCGGGCCGCGGCCTCTATGTTGCGGATGATGTTGCCGAACCAGCGGAGCCCGAAGTGCGCCTGCACCGAGTAGTCGGCCCGCACCCGATCGAGCGCGCGGCGGATAGCAGCCTCGGCGCCGGCGAAGAGGGCCTCGTCCGCCGCGCGGCGCTGCCTTAGGGGGAGCACCCGCAGCGCCCCCGTGAGCGCCGGGAAGCAGCGCCCCGTGATCGTCTCCTCGATGGCAGAGGGCGCGGGGTCAGAGAGCAGGTGAAAGCGGGGGTCCGAGAAGAGCGGGCCGTAGTCGATGGCCCCGAAGAGCGCGGCCAGGGCCTTGGCCCCGTAGTCAATCACCAGGACGGCCGCGGTGCCGGGCCGCTCGAGGAGGGCGCGCGCCTCGAAGCCCCCGCCCAGGCCCTCGAGGACGAAGAAGCCATCGCCCGGCGGGAGGCTCGCGGCCAGGCGCCGCGCGTCCCGGGCCGGGTCCACCAGCGAATGCAGCGCCCGGGGCGCCCCGCCCTCCGCCGCGAGCAGGGGCACGAGCGCGCCGCTTCTGGCGCGGGCGAACGTGTAGGGGGACATGCGGATATGTTACCTAAAAAAAGCCCCCTCTGGCAAGAGGGCGTAGAGGTCTACCCCAAAAAACAAGAGGAGGCAGGACAGAGTCCCGCACTCCTCTTGAGGCGCCTCATCTTTTTTGAGTCTTTTGGAATTTGATGCCCCGCCCCGGATTGGGCAGAGGCTTTCGTCGATCAGAGGGAATCAGTATCCGTATCCGCCGCCTCCGTGCGGGGCTCTGTCCCGGGGTGGACGATCCATTGCTTCGTTCACCCTGAGTTGGCGGCCGTCGAGGTCCTTGCCATTTGTCCCCGCAATCGCGGCGGCGGCTTCTTCATCCGTGCCCATTTCGACAAAGCCGAAGCCCTTGGAGCGATTACTGTCTCTGTCGCAGACGATTTTTGCAGAGACGACAGTTCCGAATTCCGAGAAGCGGTTCGTCAGACCGTCTTCACTTGTTTGGTAAGAGAGGTTGCCCACATACAGTTTCTTGCCCATTGAAAAAAATCCTTTTCCCGGAAGGAACGGCCTTCCTTTCGGCCGTTCCGATGCGTCCGGGCGCGCTGTGGACCTTGCGGGTCCGATTATATGCGCCCACAAACAGTGGGTGTCTCAGCCCTGCCGAAAAAATCGACATGGAGTACCATGGGGTCTTTGGGGCAGAGTATGGGATACCAATACGAGGGGGAATTACAGTATATGCGGTACAGGCGTTTCCGCCTGCGGGCGCGTACCAAAACGGCGCCAACGGCACGGACATACTGCCGGTATACGAGAAAACCGAGATTCCAGATCGCAACGCGAGGCCGCTCCCTTGCGGGAAGAGCCGATAAAAAACACAATTCAAACAGAAAAATCCTATTTCTGGCTTAAATAATAACACTTTTGAATATATTTGTCAAGTACTTTTTCCATTTTTTTTCATTTTTTGTTGAAAAATGGCATCTTTTTTTCTTAATGCGCCGGTTTTTTCCCGGAATCCGCAAAAGGCTGAGCCCAATCATCAGCCGCATCGCTCACTTCACGATAGTTTACCCCTATGGCGCTGAAATGCCTGCGGGCGCAAAGTATCTTCCGGCGCTCGTGGGGGTACTGAAGTTTGGACAGGTTCATCGAGCCCTTTGTTTCCCGGACCAGTTCGAGACAGCCCTTGCCGTCCTCCGTGCGGAGCACTATGCCCCAATCGGGGTTGTAGTTAAAAATGATGGCCGGAATGCGTATTTTGAAACCTGCCGGAAACTTGAAGTAGCAGAGCACGTTCCCGCGGCGATCCTCCTGCTGTAAGCGGTTTTGGACGAAGCGCTGCTCGACATCCGAATCGATCTGCACTTTATCGTAGAGGCTGTGCGCCGAACCCGGGATAAGTTCCTGCTGCGGGAAATCCTTTTCCCTGGGGAAGAACTCCTCCATACTGCGGGCGGCCGCGGCCTCATCCATTTCCAGCGGCCTGTAGACGATGTTCTCCGCGATCTGATCCGCGGCCGCGTCTTTCAGCACACGGATAAACACTTCCGCAAACCCTTCAGGATTTACGAAAATGTTCTGCTTTTGCCCAGGATGGAGATTTTTGAAGACGGCGAGTACCGTAGAGCGGGTCAGGCCGGTTTCCTTTGCGGCCCGCTCGATCAGGTTCAGCACCGGGGAGGCGGACTGCGTTTCATGGACATTCACTTTGCCGTACGCCGGCAGGGAACGCCCGCTGAAGTGCCGCAGTTCCCCCTTGCGCACACTGACGTCGTTGCCGAAATGTACAACAGAGCGTTCCCCCTTTTCCTCGATCTGCACGATCTTGTAGCCGCGCAGGTTTTTATCTTTCGTCCAACGGTAGAAATCATAACCGACGGGAAAGTACGACATAAACGTTTCGCGCCGGCCGCTCGTATCCGTCACGGTAATTTGTATTTTTGCGCAGCCGAGTTTTGTTTCAAGCAGAGAGATCGCGTAATTCGAAAGAACGAACGCGCCGGCGGAAACGGTTATGCGGGGGGACGGAAACACCGCCGCGTTAAGCGCGGCGGCGCATTCTTTTATCAGCGCGTCCGTATCCATGATGATGCTATACTCGGCCGGCCGCGAGAGGCGTTTCCAAAAGGCAATGAACGCGGGGCTCGTAAAAACAGCGTCCTTACGCCGCGCCCGGCAGCGGCGTGTCTTCGCCGGCGTGGGCGGCGCCGCATCGCCTGACTCCGCGTACTCGCTCTGCAGGGCCGACACATACTCTTCATAAGACTCGTTAGCCACCACGGTGAGTATATTGACGCTCTCGTCTTTTATCTGATCGCCCGCTTCGTTCCGCGCAAGCCGGAGTCCGCGGCCTATTTCCTGCCGCTTGCGGCTGTCCGACCGGGAGCTGTTCAGCGTACAGATGCAGAACACGTTGGGATTGTCCCAGCCTTCGCGGAGCGCGGAGTGCGCAAACAGAAACGCGGTTTTTTCCGAAAAACTGAGCAGTTTTTCTTTGTCCCGCATAATCAGCCTGAAGGCGTTCTTTTCCGCTTCCAGTATCTTTTTCCGTTCTTCCGCCGGCATATTCGCGGTTTCAAACGAATCGAGAAATCCGGCGTCACCTTTCTTTTGCGCAAAATATCCCTTATGCACTTCCGCGGCTTCGATGTTTTTGAAGTACGGATCGGCAGCCTTTAATTTGTTGAACGCGTTTTCAAAAAGGATTTTTATGAACGGCTCGGAAGCGCCGCCCCCGGAAGCGGCACCGGTATAATTCGCCACGCGGTCGATAAAAAAGAGGGACAGTACTTTTATGCCTCTGGCGCGCAGCTCTTTCTGCCGTTCAAAATGACACCTGATCGTTTCCTCAATCTGCACACGGAAAATTTCTTTTTTGGAAAGAGTAATACTGCGCGAATCGGTCAAAATTGATTGATTGGTAAAGACGACTGTGTTGGCCGCCTTGTTTATTTCCTCGACGACAAAACCCGCGAATTCGGGATTGCGCGTTTTTACGGAAAGATCATCCCCCTGCCTTAAGCGCAGCGGCCGCACCGACGCGGTGCCGTTTTCAATAACCGCCGCTTTTACTTTCGCCTGCGGCAGGCCGCGCCCGCTGCTTATGCTTTCCAGTTCGAGCGAGAGCGGGGCGTCGTGTACATTGTGCTGCTGCGTCACTCCGAACACGCGGATTTTTTTTACGAGATTCTGCCGGAACGCGTCAACAGGAGAAAGCCGGTACACGAGATTGTAAGGGTCTGCCGGAGTGGCGCTGTAATTGATCGCGAAGAGGGGGTTCAAGCGCCGCAGCGCCTGACGCGAAATGTCACTCCGGTAATTCTGACTCTCGTCCAGTATCAAAACAGGCCGCACCGATTGAATGTACTGAATCGGCCGCCGCCCTTCCTGCCCCCTTTCCCCGTCTTTAAAAATGAGATTCGTGCTTCTGTTGAAACTGTCGATAGTCATCACGAGTATCTCTATGCATTGGGACGAGGCGAAATGACTCAAGCGGTTCAACTGCCGGCTGTCGTATTCAATCAGGTTGGCCTGCTCGCCGCGGTACAGTGCACTGAAATGTCCGCGCATCTGACGGAACGCGGCGGCCGTCCCCTCGAAGATCGCCGTGCCCGGGGTAACGATGATGAACTTGCGGAAGCCGCAGCGCGCGCGCAATTCGTGGATAGTGCGGAAGTACGTGTAGGTTTTTCCTGCGCCCGTTTCCATGTCAACCGTGAAGACCGGGTATCGCAGTTCCTGATCCGGGAGCCCGCGGACGCGCAGCGCGGGCCCCTCGTCGCAGCGGAGTACGGGGTTGATCGGCAGGGGCGGCTGGTTCTCTGCCGCGCGGATGTTGTTGCGCGTCCTGAGGATACGGCAGTAGTTGCGGTACAGAAGTTCCTCGTCAAGAATTGGAGTCAGTTCCGAATCGAAAAGGCGGCCGCATTCCCGAGGGAATCCCCTGAAAAGTTCCACTATGCTTTCGACGGCATCCATCTGGTGAGGCTGTTCAGATTCAAACTTAAACTGCATAACCCCTCAGATCGTGCGGACGCGCCCTTTGTCTTCGAGGGTGATTTTGTCCTGATCGCGCAGCGCGCAGTCCCGGCAGATAAATACATCGTTCTCGCCGAGCGAAAGCGCGGCCGCGGTAGCGGGAACAATGGTATCGTCGAGACAGACAAGAAGCGTGCGGCAGCATGAATCGCTGGTGATCTTCCAGACCGTGTTGCCGGGAAACGCCGGCTGCCGCTCTATGCTGCTTTCGAGCGGAAAGCCCTCGAGCAGCAAAAGTTCGAGCAGCACAGGCCCGGTCTGCCAGCCCCGGACGAGCGGATCCGCGCAGCCTTCGAAGAGCGCTTCCAATTCCTCTATATCGCTGCCGGTGTAGTTTTGCCACTTGCGTATCATGGAACGGCCGGTACGGAAAACGCGGAAGCCCGTGTCCAGATCGCGCGCGTCCGGGAAATCCGCGCGGATTTTTTCTCCGGCCCTGCGGAGGCGCTCTTTGCCGACATCACAAATAGTTCCATACCCTGCCTTTGCCGCCTCGCTCTTCGGATGGCAGGGCTCCGGCACCTGCACGAGAATAAAGCGCCGTCTGCCGCCGTCTTCCGCGTTCGCCTGCATAACCGCATGGCCGGTGGTTCCCGAGCCGGAAAAGAAATCGAGGATGAGGTCGGGTTCTTCATCCTTTTTTGTGTTTGTGGCAATGCGCAAAAAGTGGGTGATAAGACTGACCGGTTTCGGATGGTCAAAAAATGTCTTCCCGTTAAAAAGATCGCGGATTTCCCTGGCAGCGCTCTCGTTGAAAAATTCAGAGAGCCAGTTTCGGTAAGGAATAGTCCGCGTAATGGGGATGTTATTGTTGTCGACAAATTGGTACTGCTTGAAGTAGACGTTCCACTTGTCCCTTTTACGCTTAAACACAATGAAATCGTGCGCCTTCCCCCACTGCACTTTTTTCCGGCTCCAGCGCCAGCACCAGCCGTTTTGTTCTTTTACGCCCCCCGGGTGTACTTTCGTTCCGTCAGGCGCGGCAATGGGAAAATCCATCGATGCGGAGTACTGCAGGCTGCCCCTGTCCAACTTGTTCAGTTTGTATTTTCCCCGCCGCCTGAAATGCCGATCCCTGAACGGGTACGCAGACTCGTTCATCGACTGCATTTGATTCAGGTTGAGCGCGCCGATGTTTTTTGCATACAGCAAAATCGAGTCATGTTCTACGGAAATAAACCTCGTGTCGAGGCGCGCGGACACGCCGCTCTTCCGTACAAACTCAGCGACAAAGTTCTCCTGTCCAAAAATCTCGTCGCAGAGGTGCCGCAGATTGTGCGCTTCATTATGGTCTATGCTGATGAAGATAACGCCGTCTTCGCGCAGTACGTTTCTGGCCGCGCGGAGACGCGGGTAGAGCATGGAAAGCCAGTTCGAGTGGAAGCGCCCCCCGTATTTGGGGTTCGTTGTCAAGGCATTACCCAGCGCGTCAACCTGACTCGTGCGTTTTGCGTAGGACTCCTGCGTTTCCGAGAAATCGTCTTTGTAAATGAAATCATGCCCGGTATTGTAGGGAGGATCAATGTAGATCATCTTGACGCGCCCGGCATAGGATTTTTGCAGCACCTTCAGAACTTCGAGGTTATCCCCTTCTATGTACTCGTTGCGGGTGCGCGCTTCGTCCACCCCCTCCCCGGGCACGGGCACGAGCGTACCCGCCGGAGGCAGCGCGGCCATGCGCCTGGCCTGCCGCTTCCCCGGCCATTCAAGCCCGTAGTGCGCCGGGTCCGAATCGTCATGTGCAAGGTCCTGGTCGAAGCGGTCCGAGAGTGCGTAGTACAGCGCGGAAAAATCGATCTCGTTGTCCCGAAACGCTTCCGGCGCGATCTGCCGCAGCGCCGCTATCTGCGCTTCGTTGAAGCGGAACGCCGGTATACCTTTTTCGAACATGACAGTAACCCTTATTGCGTATATTAGCATAAAGGGGGCGCGGATGGGAAGCACACGCGGGGGCAGGCGATTACCGCACAAACCCCTCGAAATAGGGCGGCAGGGGGGCGCCGGCGTCGAGGCCTTCGGGGAGCAGGGGCAGGGGGGGGAGCACGAGGCGCGCGGCATGGAGCAGGAGGCGCTTAAGGCCGGCTTCGGAGCGCAGCCTTTTGTTCAGAGCAAAGTCCCCGTATTTGTCGTCCCCGAGGATGGGGCAGCCCGCGGCCGCGAGGTGCCGCCGGATCTGATGCATGCGCCCGGTTCCCAGTTCCACTTCCACAAGCGAGGTTTCCGGCAGCGCGGCCTGCCCCGCGAGCACACGGTAGCGCGTCTCCGCCTGCCTGCGGACGCCCCGTTGTTCGAGCGCGCCGCGGATACGGCCCTCCGGCGGAACGGGCGCGCCCCCGCAGACCGCGAGGTAGACCTTGCGCGCGCCGCGCCCGGCAAAGACCTCGCCAAAGGCAGCGGCAGCGGCCCGCCCCTTCGCGGCAAGCAGCACCCCCGACGTGTCCCGGTCGAGCCGGTGGACGAGCCGCACTTCCCCGCCGTACGCGGCTTCCAGCAATGCGTCGAGCGAAGTATGAAGCCCCGCCCCCCCCTGCACCGCGAGGCCGGCGGGTTTATTCACTACGAGACAGACGTCGTTTTCAAAAAGTATGGATATATTTTTCATGTGTTGTTCATTATAGCATAAATGACCTTAATTCCGATACTCTTAATACGAAAAAAGAACTTTTTTCGAAAAAAAACGCGTTTTTTTCGCCTTTTTTCACGAATTTTTCCCCCTACCCTCTTGATCTTTTTTTTTCATTTTTTTATACTGTGAATCCCTGCTCGCAGTGGGCGGGGATAAGGAGTTAGCAGTCGAAAGATGCCTACGATTAACCAGTTGGTACGATTCGGCAGGAAGCAGGTCACTTCCAAAACGAAGTCGCCGGCTCTCCAGTCTTGCCCCCAGAAACGGGGCGTTTGCACACGGGTTATGACGGTAACCCCCAAAAAGCCCAACTCGGCGCTCCGCAAGGTGGCGCGTGTCAGGCTCTCTCATGGGACGGAGGTCACCGCCTACATTCCCGGTATAGGGCACAATCTGCAGGAGCACTCGGTGGTGCTGGTGCGGGGCGGCAGGGTCAAGGACCTCCCCGGCGTCCGTTACCATATCATCAGGGGGGCAAAGGACACCCTCGGCGTAGAAGACCGCAAGCGGGGCCGTTCAAAGTACGGCGCCAAGCGGCCGAAGGCGTAGGAAGGCACACATGGGCAGAAAGAAAAAAACCATCGATCGGGGCATTGCGCCCGATCCGCATTTTCACAGCGTCGTGGTGGCCAAGTTCGTCAACCGCATGATGTGGGAAGGCAAGCGCTCGGTGGGGCTGCGCATAGTCCACGATGCCTTAACGGCAATCGGGCAGAAGGCGGGCAAAGAGCCTCTTGACGTTTTCCTCAAAGCTTTGGATAATGTCAAGCCGGTGGTAGAAGTCAAATCGCGGCGGGTCGGCGGCGCCACTTACCAGGTGCCGGTCGACATCCGCGAGTCGCGCCGCGAGGCGCTCGGTATGCGGTGGATCATCGCGGCGGCCCGGAACCGTTCCGGCCACGCCATGAGCGACCGCCTCGCGTCCGAACTCATGGACGCGTACAACAGTACGGGTACCGCCTTCAAAAAGAAGGAAGATACCCACAAAATGGCCGAGGCGAATAAGGCGTTCGCGCATTATCGCTGGTAAGCCGGCTCCCCCACAAGGGGGGTTGACTCTTTTTTTGAAAAAGAGTATATGTATACGAGCATTCCAAACCGATCGCCTGGGTATGGGCGGGACAGGTGGAAGGCAGTGCGGTTTTTCCGTTTACGCCCTTCACTCATCCTTCCCGTACCAAAGCGGTCATTTGGAAAATAAGAGCCTTAGGGCTCGAACGAAAGTAAGTGCCCAGAAGGAGGACACCTAAATGGCAAAGGATAAGTTTACAAGAACGAAGCCGCATATGAACGTGGGGACCATCGGTCACGTCGATCACGGGAAGACCACTCTTTCCGCGGCGATCACGATGTACTGCGGCAAGCATTACGGCGACAAGGTGATGAAGTTCGACGACATCGACAACGCGCCCGAAGAAAAGGCGCGCGGCATCACGATCAACACTCGTCACCTCGAGTACCAGAGCGATAAGCGCCACTACGCGCATATCGACTGCCCTGGTCACGCGGACTACATTAAAAACATGATCACCGGCGCGGCCCAGATGGACGGCGCGGTGCTCGTCGTGTCCGCACCGGACTCGGTTATGCCCCAGACCCGCGAGCATATCATACTCGCGCGGCAGGTCGGTGTGCCGAGTATGCTCGTCTTCCTCAACAAGGTTGACCTTGTAGACGACCCCGAACTCCTCGAACTCGTCGAGGAGGAAATCAAGGACGTGCTGAACGCGAACGGCTTCCCCGGCGACAAAACGCCGATCATCAAGGGCTCCGCGTTCAAGGCGATGGAAGACCTCAACAAAGGCGAGGAAACGGAGAACACCAACTGCGTCAAAGAACTGCTCGACGCGATGGACTCCTACTTCCCCGATCCGGTACGGGACGCGGACAAGCCCTTCCTCATGCCGATCGAGGACGTGTTCACGATCTCCGGCCGCGGTACGGTCGTTACCGGCAAGGTCGAGCGCGGTATCCTCAAGGCGATGGATCCGGTCGAAATCGTCGGCATCAAGCCGACCCAGCAGACGGTCGCCACCAGCCTCGAGATGTTCAACAAAACCCTCGAAGACGTGCAGGCCGGCGAAAACGTCGGTGTGCTCCTCCGCGGCATCGACAAGAAGCAGGTCGAACGCGGCCAGGTCCTGGCAAAACCGGGCACCATTACCCCGCACACCAAGTTCAAGGGGCAGATTTACTGCCTCTCGAAGGAGGAAGGCGGGCGGCACAGCCCCTTCTTTACGGGTTACCGGCCCCAGTTCTACTTCCGCACGACGGATATCACCGGCACCGTCACCCTGCCCGAGGGCAAGGAGATGGTCATGCCTGGGGACAACACCGAGATCATCGGCGAGTTGATTCACCCTATCGCGATGGAAAAGGGCCTCAAGTTCGCCATCCGCGAGGGCGGCAAGACGGTCGCCTCTGGTCAGGTTACCGAGATCATCCAGTAAGGAACGCGGAATGGCTGCCAAGGAACGGATCCGCGTACGGCTGCGCGGTTTCGACATAGAGTTGATAGATCAGAGCGCGAGGTCGATCGTGCAGACCGTGCAAAAGGCGGGGGCCAAGGTTACCGGCCCTGTCCCTCTGCCCACACGGATCAACAAGATCACGGTGCTCCGTTCTCCGCACGTCAACAAAAAGTCGCGGGAGCAGTTCGAGATGCGCACACACAAGCGCCTCATCGACATCATAAGGCCTTCCCCCGAGGTCATGGACTCGCTCATGAAGCTCGAACTGCCTGCGGGCGTGGATGTCGAGATAAAACAGTAGGGGACGGAGTTAACTATGATTGGTCTTTTGGCTGTAAAAGTCGGCATGACACAGGTGTTTGACGCGGACGGCAACCTCGTGCCGGTAACGGCGCTGCGGGTCGATCCCAACGTCGTCATCGCGAAAAAGACGAAAGAAAAAGACGGCTACGACGCGGTGGTCGTGGGCTTTGGCGCCATAAAAGAAAAGCGGGTTTCGAAGCCGGTAAAGGGCCAGTTCCCGGAAGGGGTTACCCCCACGCGGACTATCCGCGAGTTCCGCGGCTTCGAAAAAGAGGCGGCGGTGGGCGACAACCTCGGCGCGGAACTCTTCGAAGGGGTGCGCTGGGTCGATGTCACGGGCGTCTCCAAAGGCAAGGGCTTCCAGGGCGTGGTAAAGCGCTGGGGCTTCGGCGGGGGCAGGCACACGCACGGCTCAAAGTTTCACCGCGAGCCGGGCTCCACGGGGCAGTCCACCTATCCGCATAAGACCTTCAAGAACGTCAAACTGCCGGGGCGCATGGGCCGCGAGCGGGTGACGGTGCTCAGTCAGCGGGTAATCCAGGTCGACACGGAAAAACAGCTCGTCCTCGTGCGGGGCGCGGTGCCGGGCATCAACAAGGGCGTGGTCACCATACGGGCCGCGGTAAAGAAGCAGGCAGGCAGGTAATGATTCGGAAGGTATATTCCAAAGAGGGCGATGCCCTGCGGGACATAGAACTGGCGGACGACGTCTTTGGTCTGCCGTTGAACGACGACATCATCTGGTACGCGATCAACAACGAACTCGCGAACCGGCGGCAGGGTAACGCCTGTACCAAAGACCGCGGCGAGGTGCACGGCTCGAACACGAAGCCCTACAAGCAGAAGGGCACGGGCCGGGCGCGCCGGGGCGACAAAAAGTCACCCCTCCTCGTGGGCGGGGGCGTTATTTTCGGCCCCAAGCCGCGGGATTTTTCCTACGCGATACCCAAAAAGGCGAAGCGCCTCGCGCTCAAGAGCATACTCAGTTTGAAGGCGCAGAGCGACACGCTCATGGTCATCGAAGATTTCTCCGTCGAGTCAGGCAAAACGAAAGAGTTGGCCAACATCCTCAGTGCCTTCGGCGCGCCCCAGCGGACGGTGCTCATTTTGCCGGGCGACGACGCGATGACCAAGCGCGCCGGCGCGAATCTTCCCTATCTCGACTTCCTTGCCTATAACCGGCTCAGCGCCCACTGCCTCTTTTACGGGCGCCGGGTGCTCATTCAGGAAAGCGCGGTCAAAAAACTGAACGAGTTCTATCATCCCCGCGGCAAACAAGCCGGTGTAACGGAGGCGCAGGATGCTGCTTAACGAACAAATCCTCATAGAGCCGGTGCTCTCGGAGAAGGCGAACCTCCTCCGCGAGGAAGGCAAGTACGTCTTCAAGGTCGACCCGCGGGCGACGAAGATTCAGATAAAAGAAGCGGTCCGCAAGTTGTTCAACGTGCACCCCATTGCGTGTACGGTCATGCGGGGAGGCGGGAAGCCCAAGCGCCTCAGGTCTCGTGCCGGGTTCACCGCAACCTGGAAAAAGGCGATTGTGCGTCTGGCAAAAGACGAAAAAATCAGCGTGTTCGAGGGCGTATAAGGGTATAGTATGGCAATTAAGACCTATAGGCCGGTTACTCCCGGTATGCGGCAGTGGCAAAGCCTCGACCGCTCGGAACTAACAAAGGGCGCGCGTCCGGAAAAGGGCCTGCGGGAGGGCCGCAAGCGGCGGGCCGGCCGGGACGCGAACGGCAGGATCAGCGTACGGCACAAGGGCGGGGGCCACAAGCGCCTCTACCGCATAGTCGACTTCAAACGGAACAAGACCGGCATTCCGGGCAAAGTCGTCAGCATCGAGTACGATCCGTACCGCAGCGCCAACATCGCGCTCGTCAACTATGTTGACGGTGAAAAGCGCTATATCCTGGCGCCAAAGGGCCTCGTGGTGGGCGCGAAGGTGCTCTCCGGGCCGCAGGCGCCGATCGAGGCGGGGAACGCGCTCCCCCTCGAGAACATCCCGCTGGGCTTCACGGTGCACAACATCGAACTGAGCCTGGGGAAGGGCGGCCAACTGGCCCGCTCCGCGGGGACGAGCGCGCTCGTGGCCGCGAAAGAGGGCGATTATGTCACCCTGAAACTGCCCTCGGGCGAGATGCGCATGGTCTTCAAGAAGTGCAGCGCCACCATCGGCGTCGTGGGGAACGAAGACCACATGAACGTGCAACTGGGCAAGGCGGGCCGCAAGCGCTGGCTCGGTATCCGTCCCACGGTGCGGGGTATGTCGATGAACCCGGTCGATCACCCCCACGGGGGCGGTGAGGGCAAGAACAAAGGCTGCAATCCGGTGACTCCGTGGGGGCAGCCGACGAAGGGCTTCAAAACGAGGAAGCGGCATAAGCCTTCTTCGCGGTTCATTGTGAGCCGGAAGGTCAAGAAGTAGGAGAGCGGCAGGTGTCACGATCCATCAAGAAAGGCCCTTTCATTGAAAAGAGCCTTTACAAAAAAGTGCTCGATATGAGCAGGTCGGGAGAGCGGCGAATGATCAAAACGTACTCCCGCTGCTCAACGATTATCCCGGAGATGGTCGGGGGGACGATTTCCGTCCACAATGGCAAGAACTGGGTGCCGGTGTATGTCACCGAGAACCTGGTGGGGCACAAACTGGGCGAATTTTCGCCCACGCGGATTTTCCGGGCGCATGGCGGCTCGGATAAAAAGGCCGCGAAGTAGGGAAGTATGGCAGCACAAACAGAGAAGCCCGGTTTTAGGGCCGCAACAAAGTTCGTTATCGCGTCGCCTTACAAGATTAGGCCGGTGGCCGACCTTGTCAGGCGCAAGCCGTACCCGGAGGCGGTCTCCATACTGGAGCATATGCCGCACAAAGGGGCGCGGCTCATAGGCAAGACCTTAAAGTCTGCCGCGGCCAACGCGTTGAACCAGAACAAACGGCTCGCGGAAGATATGCTCTACGTAAAGGAGATTCGCATTGACGAGGGACCGAGAATGAAGCGTCTGTGGTGCCGGGGGAGGGGCCGCGCAGATATGCAGTTGAAACGGATGAGTCACATCACCGTGGTTGTTGACGAGACCGGAAACGTCACAAAGGCGGGTAGTTAAGTGGGACAGAAAGTCAATCCCATCGGGCTCAGGGTCGGCATCAACAGGACCTGGGGCTCACGGTGGTACGTCGATCCCAAGGACTACGCGGACACGCTCCACGAGGACCTGAAGCTCCGCAAACTCATCCTCGAATTGCCGGAGACGAAGGGGGCGGACATCGCCGAGATCGAGATCATCAGGCACCCGCAGCGGATCACGCTCACGATCCACACTGCGCGGCCCGGCGTTATTATCGGTATGAAGGGCGCAAACATCGAAAAGATCGGCGCGTCCCTTCAGAAGCACGTGAGCAAGAAGATTCAGATCAAGATCAAGGAGATCCGCAACCCTGACAACAACGCGAAGATCATCGCTGAAGGGGTTGCGCGGCAACTGGCGGCCCGTTCCGGTTTCCGCCGGACGATGAAGCAGGCGATCTCCAACGCGATAAAAAAAGGCAACGCGCAGGGGGTCAAGATCAGGCTGTCGGGCAGGCTCGGCGGCGCGGAAATGTCCCGCACCGAGGAGTCGAAAGAGGGGCGTATACCCCTGCACACCCTGCGGGCGGATATCGACTTCGGCTTCGCGGAGGCGCACACGACCTTCGGCTCCATCGGGGTAAAGGTGTGGCTTTACAACGGCATGAAGTACGGCAAAGAGCAGCAAAAGGAAGATGCCGGCGCGCTGCTGCGGAAGCGGCGGGACAGGCTCCCCCCGCGGCCGGAGCGGGCATAGAGGAAGGCAGGTATGTTGAGTCCAAAGCGGGTAAGATACCGCAAGGTGCAGCGCGGGAATATGCCGGGGAACGCAACGCGGGGCAACACCGTGGTCTTTGGGGACTACGGGCTCGTTTCCCTCGACCGGATGTGGATCACCAACCGGCAGATCGAGGCGGCCCGCGTCGCAATGAACAGGCACGTCAAGCGGGGCGGCAAACTGTGGATCCGGATTTTTCCGGACAAGCCCTACTCCAAGAAGCCCGCCGAGACCCGCATGGGGAAGGGCAAGGGCGCGCCGGAGTACTGGGTCGCGGTGGTCAAGCCCGGCACGGTGATGTTCGAACTTGGGGGCATCGAAAAGGCCCTGGCGGAAGAGGCGATGAAGCTCGCCGGCGCGAAACTGCCGGTGAAGACGAAGTTCGTCTCCCGCGCGGAAATGCAATTGGGCGGTTAGCGGTATGAAAAACTCGTTCAAAAACCTGAGTTTTCCCGAGCAGAAAGCGAAGCGGGACGAACTCACGCGAAAGTACATGGACCTGCGCTTTCAAATGGTGATAGGTCATGTGGATAATCCGCTGCAGAAGCGGATTATGCGGCGGCAGATCGCGCGGCTTAACACGCTGGTGCATCTGCACGAAATCGAAGACGCGAAGCAGGCACTGCGGCAGAAACTCGCCGCGGGAGGCCCGGCGCCGGGGAAGGAGTAGCGTATGCCGGAAACCGCAGCGAAGCCGAGGAGCGGCAAAAAGGAATTCGTGGGGGTTGTGAAGAGCGACAAGATGCAGAAAACCATCGTTGTCCAGGTGGAAACGACCGCCCTCCATCCCCTGTACAAAAAGTATGTCACGAAGACAAAAAAACTGAAGGCCCACGACGAAACCAATGACGCCAAAATTGGCGACAAGGTGCGTGTGGTGGAGTGCAGGCCGCTCAGCAAGGAAAAGTGCTGGCGGCTCCAGGCCATACTGGAAAGGGCCCGATAGGGAGTGTGCGCAATGGTTCAGGTAGAAACGTTTCTGAATGTGGCGGACAATTCAGGGGCCAAGATCGTCCAGTGTATCAAGGTGCTGGGGGGCTCGAAGCGTCGATATGCGGGCATAGGCGACATCATCGTTGTGGCGGTGAAGGATGCCCTGCCCGCGTCCGCGATAAAAAAAGGCTCGGTAGAGAAGGCGGTGGTCGTGCGGGTGCACAAGGAGTATCGCAGGCCTGACGGAACGTACATCCGTTTCGACGACAACGCCTGCGTCATCATTGATGACACGCTGAACCCGAAGGGCAAACGCATATTCGGGCCTGTGGCGCGCGAGTTGCGGGAGAAGAACTACATGAAGATCGTCTCCCTGGCGCCTGAGGTGTTGTGAGGCAGGTAACGAAATGGCTGAAAACGTACAACACAAGTACAGGATCAAAAAAGAGGACACCGTGCAGATCCTTGCCGGAAAGGACAAGGGGAAGCGCGGGCGGGTCCTCAAGATCCTGCGGGATAAAGACCGGGTGCTCGTCGAAGGGCTCAATCTGGTCAAAAAGACGCAGAAACGCCGCAAGCAGAGCGACCGGGGGGGCATCGCGGAAGTGGAAGCGCCCCTCCACTACTCGAATGTGGCGATCGTCTGCGCCAAATGCGGCCCTACCCGCATAGGCTACAAAGTGGAGCCGGCTTCGGAGGGCGTCAAGGCGCAGAAGACGCGGATATGCAAAAAATGCGGGGAGGCGCTGTGATGGCCGGCAAAAAATACGAGCCGCGGCTCAAAAAAGTCTATCGGGAGCGGATTTGCCCCGAACTGATGAAAGAATGCGGCTACTCGTCCCCCATGCAGATACCCCGTCTCGAAAAGATCGTGGTGAGCATGGGTGTGGGGGAGGCCTTGCAGAACAAGAAGCTCCTCGACGCCGCGATAACCGACCTTACCCAGATCACTGGGCAGAAGGCCGTCAAGACGAAGGCTCGCAAGAGCATCGCCAACTTCAAGATTCGGACCGGGCAGGAGATCGGCGCGAAGGTGACCCTGCGCGGGGCGATGATGTACGAGTTCCTCGACCGCCTCGTCAATGTGGCGCTGCCCCGCGTGAAGGACTTCCGCGGGGTCAGCGGCAACGCGTTCGACGGGCATGGGAACTACGCGCTCGGCATAACCGAGCAGATCATCTTCCCGGAGATCGACTACGATAAGATCGAGAAGGTGGCGGGACTCAACATCGTCATTGTGACAACGGCAAAAACGGACGCGGAGGCAAAAACCTTCCTCGGCAAGTTCGGTATGCCGTGGCGGAAATAAGGGGGAACGATGGCAAGGAAAGCGATGATCATCAAGGCGCTCAGGACGCCGAAATACAAGACGCGTAAGGTGAACCGTTGCAGGATTTGCGGGCGGCCGAGGGGCTATCTCCGCAAGTTCCAGATGTGCCGTCTCTGCTTCCGCAAACTTGCGAGCGAGGGGCTTATCCCCGGCGTCACTAAATCCAGTTGGTAGGAGGAACACAGGATGAGTGTATCGGATCCCGTTGCGGATATGCTGACCAAGATCCGGAATGCCGGCATGGCCAAGCATGAAAAGGTTGATATCCCCACCTCCAAACTGAAGCTCGAGATCGTCAAGATTTTGAAGATCGAGGGGTATATCAGGAACTTCAAAAAGACGAGTCAGGATGGCTCTAACGTCATCCGCGTCTATTTGAAATACGGCGACGACACAGCCCCCATCATCCATGGGCTGGAGAAGGTGTCGAAGCCCGGGCGCAGGGTGTACATGGGCTACAAAAAGATGCCCAGGGTCTATAACGGCTACGGAACGCTGATCGTGTCCACCTCGATGGGGATAACGACCGGCAAGAAGGCCGCCGAAAAAAAGGTCGGCGGCGAAGTCATCTGTAGCGTGTGGTGAGGCGGTTATGTCACGAATTGGAAAGGTGCCGGTCAAAGTACCGAAGGGCGTCAAGGTGAGCGCGGTAGACGGCCTGCTCACGGTGGAAGGCCCGAAAGGGAAACTGACGCAGAAATATCACCCTGTCATATCCTTCGAGGATACGGGTGAAGAGATCGTCGTGTCGCGGCCGAACGACGAAAAACAGACGAAGGCCTTCCACGGCCTCTACCGCAACCTGCTGAACAACATGGTGACGGGGGTGTCGGCGGGCTTCACCAAGGTGCTCGTGGTAACCGGCGTGGGCTACCGGGCCGAGGTGCAGGGGAAGATACTCATCCTCTCCCTCGGATACTCGAACGACATCTACGTCGGGGTGCCGGAGGGCCTTACGGTGACGGTGGAGGGCGCGAAAGTGACCGTCGCCGGCATCGACAAGCAGAAAGTGGGGGAGTTTGCCGCGCAGGTGCGCAAACTCCGCGAGCCCGAGCCCTACAAGGGCAAGGGCGTAAGTTACGAAAACGAAAAGATTCGCCGCAAGGTCGGCAAGTCTGGGGTCAAGTAGGGGTAAGGTATGCTGAGAAAAATGCCCGAAAAAGACCGGAAACGGCTTAAACGGAAGGTGCACATACGGAAGCGCATCGTGGGGACCGCCGAGCGGCCCCGCCTCAGCGTCTTTCGGAGCAACAAGCGCCTCTCGATACAGGCGATTGACGACCAGAAGGGTCAGACCATCGCTTCCATCTCGACGCTCGAAAAAGAACTGCGGGATGTCAAGCCCAATGTCGAGGGCGGCAGCAAGGTGGGCGAACTTATCGGGAAGCGCCTTGCGGAAAAAAACATCACGTCGGTGGTGTTTGACCGGAACGGCTACCTCTACCACGGCGTGGTGAAGGCGATGGCTGAGGGCGCCCGGAAAGCCGGGCTGGCATTTTAGGAGAAGGCCGAATGGAAGAAAAGGCGCAGGAAACCGAAGCCGCCGTGGACACGGCCGCGGAAGCGGTTTCCGAAATAAAAGGCGAAGCGTGGAGCCCCGAGGGGAGCGGCCTCGTAGAGGCGGAAGCCCTCCAGGACACCGACACGAGCGCGGCCGCGGGGGGCGGAGGCCGCGACCGGGGCGGGCGCAAGCGCGGGCGCGACCGGCATGGCCGCAGAGACCGCGACCGCGACGACGGCCCGAAGGACGACTACGTCGAAAAACTCGTCAAACTGAACCGCACCGCCAAGGTGGTCAAGGGCGGGCGCAGGTTCAGTTTCTCGGCCCTTACCGTCATTGGTGACAAAAAGGGGAGCGTCGGCTACGGCTTCGGCAAGGCGAACGATGTGTCCGAGGCGATACGCAAGAGCGTCGAAAAGGCGAAGCGGAACATGATCACCCTGCCGATCAAAAACGGTACCATACCGCACGAGATCATCGGCGAGTTCAAGGCCTCGCGGGTGCTCCTGAAGCCGGCCTGTTCCGGCACGGGCATCATCGCGGGGGGGCCGGTGCGGGCCATTATGGAAGCGGGGGGCATTACCGACGTGCTCTCGAAGTCCCTGGGGGCCTCGAGCCAGTACAATGTGGTGAAGGCGGCCTTCGAGGGCATCGGCAGGATGATGGACGCCCGCAAGACGGCGCATAACCGCTGCCGGCCGCTGAAGGATATGTGGGGGTAGGGCATGGCAAAGAAAACACAAAGCGCTGCTGCGGCCGCGCCCGCCAGGAAGATCACGGTGCGCCTCGTGCGCAGCCTCATCGGGAGGCCGCCGCGGCAGCGGGCGACCGTGCGCTCACTCGGGCTGCGCAAGATCGGCTCCAGCCGCGAGCACGAGGCCAGTCCTGCCGTGCTTGGCATGGTCAAGGCCGTCTCCCACCTGGTAACGGTGGAATAAGGGGAATGCGGGATGCACGATTATGATTTGCACGCCCCTGAGGGCGCGAACCGGCGTAAACGGATCATCGGGCGGGGCCAGGGCTCGGGCCGCGGCACCACCGCAGGCAAGGGTAACAAGGGCCAGAAGGCCCGCTCCGGGGGCAAAACCTACGTGGGCTTCGAAGGGGGGCAGATGCCCCTGTACCGCAGGCTGGCGCAGCGGGGCTTTTCAAACTATCCCTTTAAGAAGACCTGGGAAATCGTCAGCCTCGGCACGATAGACCGCGTTTTCGCGGCGGGCGAGACGGTGAACCGGGCGACGCTGGCGGCGAAGCGGGTGCTGAAAAAGGCCGTCCGCGTAAAGGTGCTGAGCGACGGCGCCCTGACGAAGGCGCTCCACTTCGACGTCGAGGCGATCTCGGCGAAGGCGGCGGAGAAGGTGAAGGCCGCGGGGGGCACGGTGGCGCGCGATCCGGCAGCGGCGAAGGCGGCCGCGGCGAAACCGGCGGCAAAGCCGCAGGCAGAGCCGGAAAAGGCGGCGCCCGCGGCGGAAGCCGCGGCAAAGCAGGAAAAGGCAGCGCCCGCGGCGGAGGCAGCGGCAAAGCCGGAAAAGGCAGCGCCCGTGGCGGAAGCCGCGGCAAAGCCGGAGGCGGCGAAGGCAGCGGCCTCGGCTGTCCCTGAGGAAAAGGGGTAAGCATGGCAAATCCACTGATTGGGGTTTTTAGAGTAAAGGAACTGCGGGAACGGATACTCTTCACCGTTCTTATGCTGGCGGTCTTCCGCATAGGGGCGGTGATCCCGATACCGGGGATCAACGTCCGCGAACTCACCGCGTATTTCCAGTCGATGCAGAATTCGGGAAACGCCATCGTGGATTACCTCGACTTCTTCGCGGGCGGCGCGTTCTCGAACTTCTCCGTGTTCATGCTGGGGATTATGCCCTACATCTCAATGTCGATCATCATGCAACTGTTGATCATCGTGTTCCCCAAACTGAAAAAGATTTCGCAGGAGGAGGGGGGCCGCAAGAAAATCCAGATGTACCAGCGGGTCGGCACCGTGGCGGTCTGTCTAATCCAGTCCTTCGCGGTAACCCAGTACGCGCAGCGCATATCCCGCGAGGTGGAAAACCTCCTGTCCATGGGCATGGTCTCCTTCACCATCATCGCCATTTTGACGGTGACGACGGGCACCATGTTCCTTATGTGGATAGGGGAACAGATTACCCAGCGGGGCATAGGGAACGGCATCTCGCTCCTCATCTTCGCGGGGATCGTGGCGCGGCTCCCCAACGCGATCTGGGAACTCTTCGGCAGGGTGCGGAGCGGGGACCTCAACCTCGTCTTCGTCATCGTTGTGTTCGTCATGTTCGTGGCGGTGGTTACCCTGGTCGTGTTTGAACAGCAGGGGCAGCGCAAGATTCAGGTGAACTACGCCAAGCGGGTCGTGGGCCGCAAGATGTACGGGGCGCAGAACACGTACATCCCCTTCAAGATCAACCCGTCGGGGGTGATACCGGTCATCTTCGCCTCGTCGATACTCACCTTCCCGCTGCAGATTGCGCAGACCCTGGGGGGGAACATCGGCTGGCTCGCGCGCGTGTCGAATGCGCTGAGCCCGCAGGGCTGGCTCTACAACATCCTCTACGTGCTGTTGATCATCTTCTTCGCGTACTTCTACACCCAGGTAACGCTGAACCCCATCGAGATCGCGAAAAACATACGGGAAAACGGCGGTTCTATCCCCGGCATACGGTCGGAAAACATCGAGCAGTACCTCACGAAAATCCTGAACCGCATCGTGCTTCCCGGCTCGCTCTACCTCGCGCTGATCGCGGTGATACCAACAATCATCCAGCACCTGTTCAACTTCCCGTCCTCCATATCGTACCTTATGGGCGGCACGAGCCTGTTGATTCTGGTGGGGGTAGACCTGGATACGATGAGTCAGGTGGAGGGGCTCTTGAAGATGCACCACCACGAGGGCCTGACGCGGCATGGCCGCTTAAAGGGAAGAAACCTGTAGCGGCGGCTGCGGGCCTCTTGACTAAAATGGCGTGAATTGTTTTAATAGGTATCCCGTAGGGATACTATTATCCTGTAAGGGATAAAAAGGGAGATAAGGATGAAAGTCCGAACGAGCGTAAAGCCTATTTGCGACAAATGCAAGGTGATCAAACGGCACGGGATAATCCGCATCGTGTGCCAGAATCCCAAGCATAAGCAAAAGCAAGGGTAGGGTGTATGGCGCGTCTTGTGGGAGTTGACCTCCCGAATAAGCACGTGAACATTGCGCTTACCTACATCTTCGGGATCGGCAGGTCGAGCGCGGACACGATCTGCGAAAAAACGAAGATCGATCCCCTGCGCAAGATCAACGATCTGTCGCAGGAGGAATTGGGGGCTCTCCGCAGTGTGATCGAGGGGGATTACAAGGTCGAGGGCCGGCTCAGAACCGAGGTGGCTCTGAACATAAAGCGTCTCATGGATATAGGCTGCTACCGCGGCCTGCGCCATAGGAAGGGTCTGCCTCTGCGTGGACAGAGGACGCGGACGAACGCCCGCACCCGAAAAGGCAAGCGGAAGACCGTGGCCGGAAAGAAAAAGTAGGCGGGAAACACGGCAGGGGGCATACAGTGCGCCCTTTTGCCGTTTTTCCGGTCTGCTTGCGCTGCTGCGCTTAGAACGGAGGAGTCGTGGCTGGCACGAACAAGAACACAAAGAAACGAAAAGAAAAAAAGTCGGTGTATGAAGGCAACGTCTACATTCAGGCGACCTACAACAACACGATTGTGACGATCACCGACCTGCGGGGGAACGCGGTGTCGTGGGCGAGTTCCGGCGGGCTGGGCTTCCGGGGGGCGAAGAAGTCGACGCCCTTCGCGGCCCAGACCGTCACGGAAACGGCGGCGCAGAAGGCGCTGCAGGCGGGCCTGCGGGAGGTGCACGTGTACGTGAAAGGCCCCGGAATGGGACGGGAGTCCGCTATACGCCAACTCGGCGTGATGGGGATAAAGGTGCGCTCGATCAACGATGTGACACCCATTCCGCACAACGGGTGCAGGCCGCCCAAGACGCGGCGCATTTAGGGAGTATTTATGGCGCGATATACTGGTCCCGTATGCCGGCTCTGCCGCACGGAACAGAAAAAGTTGATGCTGAAGGGGGAGCGCTGCAAAAGCGGCAAATGCCCCATTTCGCGGAAACTGCCCCCTCCGGGCAAGGACCCGAAGGTCAGGCCTGGCAAGAGATCCGACTACGGGCTCCAACTGCGGGAAAAGCAGCGGCTCAGGCGGATCTACGGTATGCAGGAGAAGCAGTTTCACCTCTTCTTCGAGCGGGCGTTGCGTATGCCAGGCATTACCGGCGAAAACCTCTTTCTGCTGCTCGAGCGCAGGCTCGACAACACGGTGTACCGTCTGCACTTTGCGGTAAGCCGCGCGCAGGCGAGGCAATTGGTACTGCATGGGCACGTGCGGGTCAACGGGAAACGGGTGGATATCCCCTCGTTTCTGGTGAAACCCGGGGACAGCATCGAAATTGACGAAAAGAGCAAACCGTTGGCGATCATAAAAGACGCGCTGAAGGAGTACGGCAGGTCCGGGGTGATGCCCTGGCTCTCGCTCGATCCGGACGCGTTGAAAGGCGTGTTCCTTGCCGCGCCGCGGCGCGGCGACATCACCGATCTGATGGACATCAAGGAGCAGATGGTCGTCGAATTCTATTCGAAATAGGCTTCCCGTTATGCGGTCTGCCGGAAACGGCGGGCGGCGGAAAGCCGGCTTAAGGAGTTGAAATGGCCCGGAAAAACCTTCTAAAAGGATTCAAACGACCAAAAGGTCTTACGTTTGAGCACGGCGAACTTAAGGCCAACTATGGAAAGTTCGTTGCTTCGCCCTTTGAACCAGGTTTCGGCGCTACCGTGGGGAACACACTGCGAAGGGTGCTCCTTTCCTCCATTCAGGGCTACGCGATTACGGCGGTGAAGCTCACCACCTACAGCGCTGATGGGGGGCCCCACATCGTTTCAAGCGAGTTTGAAACGGTAGACGACATCGTGGAAGATACTCTCGAGGTGCTGAACAACCTCAAGCAGGTGCGGGTAAAACTGCCCGGCGACGCGGAAGAGGGGGTGTTTCTGTACGAGTGGACGGGGAAGCGGGAGGTCACGAGCGACGACTTCGCGCGCCCGGAGCACATCGAGGTGTTGAGCCCGGACCAGCACATCATGACTCTTGCCGAGGGCGCGAAGGTCGAGGTGGAGATTCAGGTGAATCTGGGCCGCGGCTATGTGCCCTCGGATACGAACGACCGCTACATCGAGGTGATCGGCACCATTCCGATGGATGCGATCTTCTCGCCGGTAAAACGGGTAAAGTACGCGGTCGAGCCTTGCCGTGTGGGGCAGCGTAACGATTACGACAAACTCGTGCTCGAAGTCTGGACGGACGGTACCGTGCGGCCGGACGAGGCGCTGGCGGAGGCGGCAAAAATCGCCAAGGAGCACTTTTCGGTCTTTATCAATTTTGATGAAGACAGTCTGGGCGATCTCGACGATTTTGACGAGGATGACGACCGTATACGGAAAATCCTCAACACGCCTGTCGAGGAACTGGAACTGTCGGTACGTTCGTCAAACTGCCTGAAAAACGCGAACATCAAGGTGCTGGGCGAACTGATCCGCAAGAGCGAGGACGATATCACCAAGACGCGGAACTTCGGCAAGAAGTCCTTGCAGGAGATCAAGGAAAAACTGCGGGAGTGGGGCCTTGACCTGGGGATTACCGATCTGGGCACCATACGGGACGCGGTAAAGATCGTTGCCGATAAGGATGGGGAAGATGAAGCATAGAAGGGGGTTCAATCCTCTCGAAAGGATGTCCGCACACCGGAAGGCGCTGCACCGCAGCATGGTGACCTCGCTTTTCCGTTACGAGCGGATACGGACGACAAAGGCAAAGGCGCTCGCGGTGCGGCGGAGCGCGGAGCGGTTGATCACCCGCGCAAAGGCGGACACCGTGCATAACCGGCGCATCGTGTCGGCACGGCTTTTCGACGAAGGCATCGTTGCGAAGCTCTTTACCGACATCGGCCCGCGTATGCTTGAGCGGCCGGGCGGCTACACCCGCATTCTCAAATTGGGCGAGCGCGCCGGGGACGCGGCTGAAATCGTCATCCTCGAACTGGTGGATTACCAGTTGAAAGAGGAAAGCGCCGAGGATAAAAAGGCCCGCAAGCAGGAAAAAAAGGCCGCGGCGAAGTCCAAAGACAAGGACGACAAAAAGGCGCGGGCCGGCCGGTCGGGCGGCAAGCGCGCCGACCGGGACGCGGGCGGCAAGAAGGAAAAGGCAGTGGAAAAAGCCCCTGAAAAAGCGGGCATCTATAGGAGAGGCTATGTCGAAGGCGCATAGAGGCAAGGGCATAAAGGAATTGCCCGCGCGGGGGAGGGGAGTATGCCCCCTTTGCAAGCGGACCGGCGTGAAGGCGCTCTACGAGCAGGAACTCGAAGGCCAGAAACTGAAGATCTGCAAGATCTGCAAGGCCACTCTGAAGCACGGCAAGCGCCGCCCGGAGGAAACGCCCGCGGCGGAACCCGTGGTGAAGGCCGCCGCCGCGAAGCCGGCGCCCGCCGAGCCGGTCGTTGCGCCTCCCATCCCCGTGGAGCCGGCCGCGGCGCCGGAGACGCCGCCCGCCGCCGAGGCAGCGCCTGAGGCAGCAGCGTCCGTGGCGGCGCCTGTCGCCGAGTCGGCGCCGGCGGACGGGGTTGCCCCTGCGGAAGAGGCCGCGCCTGCGGACGGGGCTGCGCCCGCGGACGGGGCCGCGCCTGCGGATGGGGTTGCGCCTGCGGATGAGGCGGCGCCCGCGGACGGGGCGGCGCCGGCGGACGGGGCGGCGCCTGCGGACGGGGCGGCGTAAGGGGGGGGGCGGCTTGTCAGCTGAACGCCGCCTCTCGGCTGCTCACTCCATTGTGGGTTGATCATGGTTGATTTGTTGGAGCGCATCGCTGAGGTGGGAAGCATGAATGCTGCCGGCCCCCACCTTTCCGATGTTGAAATTTTTAAGCCCTATTTCTCGTCCACAAAGGATGGGCAGAGTGTCTTAAACGAAGCTGACTTAGACCTTCAGGATGGTAATTGTACCCGGAGGGAAGTTATCACTCGTTTTTTGCTTTTGAACGCGGTGCTCGATCAGGGGCCTGATATGGAGGGGGTCAGGCATTTGCTTGCGGACACCTTGAACCAGTTATACCGCAGGGAGCTTCGAATCCTGCATAAGCCCATTCGGTTTTTTCAGGAACTGGGAATAGCCATCGAAAAAATTGATGAAGTACACGAAGTGGTGCGCAAACTCCGGGAACCCGAGTGGCAGAAATCAAACAAAACAACAAAGCTTTGCGCCGTGTGTGAGGCTCACAATACGCATCCAGAATGGATAGACAGGTATAGGACTTAACCCATGGCGATCAATCCTGATCTGTTTTATAATGATGATTGCATAAGCGGTGCACAAAAATATCTCAAAAATGATTCGATAGATTTGATGATCACCGATCCGCCTTACGGCATCGCGGGGAATACCCTGCACAAACACTATCATCGCGACGAAAGTAACGTCATTGACGGGTATGTTGAAATACCCTCGGCGGAATATCCGGCATTTTCACAAAAATGGATACGCGAGGCAGAACGGGTGCTGCGGCCGGGAGGGAGCATATATATTGTCTCCGGGTGGACTCATCTGCGTCATATCCTCAATGCATTGGCGGATACCAAATTGAAAGAGGTCAATCACATAATATGGAAATATAACTTTGGGGTGTATACGAGTCAAAAATATATTTCCTCACACTATCATATTTTATATTATGTGAAGCCTGGGGGTAAAAAAACGTTTAATACCTTTGCGTTTTTTTCAGATTCAGAAAAAACAGAAAACGGCGGCTCAGCCAATTATCTTGATCGGGAAGATGTCTGGATACTAAACTGCGAGTACAAACCGGGGCAGATAAAAAATAAAAATGAACTGCCCCAAAAACTGCTGCAGAATCTAATTCTCTATTCGAGCAATCCCGGGGATATGATTTGCGATTTTTTTCTGGGAAGTTTTAGTACCGCAAAATGCGCGTTTGCGCTTGGCCGCAATGCCTGCGGTTTTGAAATAAACAAACAGGCTTTTGATTACCAGATGTCGCAGCTTGCGCATATTTCTTTTGGGAGCGATCTAAGCGAACTGCGGATTCCGCCCAAAAGTAAAGTAATGAACCGTGGTAAAGCTTTGGCCGCGGAAGAAATTACGGCAATCGTAAAACATTATAATCACTGTTTGGGACAGGGCTGTACAAAAAGGCAGTCAGTTGAAAAGACCGCCGGCTTGGTTGGGAGGGGATACTGGTCTGTTCTGAACGTAATCGAAAAAAGGAGTCAAAATGAAAACAGCCCTCAGCATCGCGGGCTCGGATTGTTCGGGCGGGGCGGGGATACAGGCGGATATTAAAACGTTCTCGGCGCATGGGGTGTTCGGGATGAGTGTGATCGTCTCGGTGGTGGCGGAAAATACGTGCAGGGTGCTGGGCTGGGACGCGGTGCGGCCGCCCCTGATCCGCGCGCAGATCGACGCGATCTACGAGGACATCGGCACGGACGCGGTGAAGATCGGCATGCTGCCGGATACGGTGACGATGGAGACGGTGGCGGAGAAACTCGCCGAGTATACGCCGCGCTGCATTGTGCTTGATCCGGTGATGTACGCGAAAAACGGCGCGGCGCTGATGGAGCGCGATGCAATCGACGCCCTGAAGCGGACGGTGATTCCCCGCGCGGATCTGGTGACGCCGAATATCCCGGAGGCGGAGGAACTTGCGGGCTTTGCGATTGGAGGCCCGGCGGACGCGCGGCGCGCGGCGGAAAAGATACTGGCGCTGGGCTGCGGGGCCGTGCTCGTGAAGGGGGGGCATGGCGGGACCGAGGCCGCCGAGGACCTGCTGTTTGACGGAAGCAACTTTCGCGCTTTTAGCGCGCCGCGAATCCACACGAGGAACACGCATGGGACCGGATGCACGCTCTCGTCCGCGATTGCGGCGAATCTGGCGCTGGCTCTGCCCCTGGAAGAGGCGGTCGAAAAGGCGAAGGCGTATGTGACGGCGGCCATCGCGCACGCGCTCGACATTGGGAAGGGGCACGGGCCGACGAACCATTTTTACGCCCTGTACGAGGCGGCGGAAAAAGCCGGATGAAGGGGCTCCGCGGGGGGGGGGCGTACAGCAAATTTCATTTTACCTCTCACAAATATGACTGTTCCTGAAATTATTGCGGCACTGGAACCTGAACATCCGCGCCTTACGGTACCTGCGACGAGTTTCTAAAGTTTGTCAACGGCGGCTGCCCTTTCCCCCGTGAGGACCGTCATATCAGCAGCGCTGCCGAAAGCCTTTCGTTTTGGGTGAAGAAATAACGGGGGCTGCGAGGGGGACTTAGGCCGCGGTTCTGCCGGTGGCGCGCGCGGCGGGGACGAAGCGCCGCGCAAGCGCCTCGAGGCGCGTCATCTTGTCCCGCCCGATCAGCGCCGCCCCGCTGTAAGCCCAGTCTTGCGAGAGGCGCTCGTACTTATCCTTGCATAAATTGTTGAACGCGCAGAGTTCCCACTGTTCCGGCAGGGGGAGCGCGGCGAGAAAGGCCCCTATCCCCATAATGTTTGCCTCCCCATCCGTTGCCCCCTCGATGATCGGCGTACGCACCCAGAGGGGCACATGCCTGCGGGCGAGCTGCTCGTAGTTTTCAAGGATGATATGATTGTCCGCGCCGGTTATGCGCTTGTGTTCATCAACATTGAAGATTTTTATATCGTAGAGGATAAGGTCGACATAGGGAAGGATTTCCTCGAAGCGGGAAAAAGCGCAGCAGCCCGCGGTGTCCACCGCGACGTGCACCCCCTCCCCATGCAGGATAGCGGCGAGGTCCCGCGCCGCCCCATGCTGCAGGAGCGCCTCCCCCCCCGAAAGCGTGACGCCCCCCCCTTCGTGAAAGTATGCCCTGTCCTTCAGCAGTTCTTTGGCCAGCGCTTCCGTCCGTATCCGCCTGCCCTTTACCTCGATGGCCCCGGCAGGGCATTCTTCGGTACAGCCCCCCCCCGTACCGCTTTCCGCGAGGCAGGCCGCGCAGACTTCCCGCTCGAAGGTGATGCCGGCAGGGCCCCTTCGAAGCCCGCCCCGCCTGCAGGCCGCGCCGCAAAGCCCGCACCCAATGCAGCGCTGTTTGTGCCAGCCTATGTCGGGGGTACTGGCGATGCTCTCCGGGTTGTGGCACCAGGGGCAGCGGAGATTGCAACCCTTGAAAAAAACGGTCGTCCGCATACCGGGACCGTCCTCGGTGGAGAGACGCTGTATATCGAGTATCAGTGCTTCGCCGCTCCGCTCCGCGCCGTTGTGTGGGGCAGTCATATTATCCATCCCTAATAATGATGATAGCATACCCGCGCCGTATTGCACAAGTCAGCCGTATATGCTATAATTTTTCAAAAGGGGGAAAAATGGCGGAAAACACCACTTTCCTGCGGCGGGTCGACGGGTTCTTCAAAAAACAGGGAATCATTTTCAGTTGGAACCGCATCGGCATAAAGGCGATGGGCGCCATGGCGCAGGGGCTTTTCGCGTCCCTGCTGATCGGGACGATCATAGGCACGATCGCGGCGCAATTTCATATCGGCAAGTTGAACGAGATCGCGAATTTCGCGAAGGCGGGCGCCGGGGCCGCTATGGCGGTGGCCATCGGTTACGCGCTGGAAGCGCCGGCCTTCGTGCTCTACTCGCTCATAGCGGTAGGGGCCGCGGCGAACGGGCTCGGGGGCGCGGGGGGGCCGCTCGCGGTCTTCTTCATCGCGCTTATCGCGGTCTTCTGCGGCAAACTGGTGTCGCGTCTCACGCCGGTCGACCTCATCGTCACCCCCGCGGTGACTATCCTCGCGGGCGTGGGGGCCGCGTTCCTGCTCGCGCCCCCCATAGGCAAGGCGGCGCAGGCCATCGGCTGGGCGATCATGTGGGCCACCGAGCAGCAGCCCTTCGTCATGGGGGTCATCGTGTCCGCCATAGTGGGCATAGTGCTTACCCTGCCGATAAGTTCCGCGGCGCTCTGCGCGGCGCTCGGGCTCGTGGGCCTGGCCGGCGGGGCAGCGCTCGCCGGCTGCTGCGCTCACATGGTGGGCTTCGCCGTGGCCTCATGGCGCGAAAACAAAACCGGCGGCCTCCTCGCGCAGGGCCTGGGCACGAGCATGCTGCAGGTGCCGAACCTTATGCGCAAGCCCGTGCTGTGGATACCGGCAGTGGCGGCCTCTCTGGTCAACGGCCCCCTGGCGACGGTGGTCTTCCGCTTAAGGATGAATGGCCCGCCCATATCCTCCGGCATGGGCACCTCCGGCCTCGTCGGGCCTATCGGGGTACTCAGCGGCTGGAAGGTCCCCTCGCAGGAGGCCCTCGCCCAGGGCGCGGCCGCCCTGTCACCCTCGGCCTTCGACTGGCTGGGGCTCCTCCTCGTGTCGCTCGTCATCCCCGCGGCGGTCGCGCTGCTCGTTTCAGAACTCATGCGCCGCGGCGGCCTTATTAAGCCGGGGGATTTGAAGATTGAGTGTTAGAGGGGATGCTCGTGGAGCGCCCCCTTGCGCAAAGATACCCTTTCACCCTATACTACCCCTGAACAAGGCGGGCCGCCTCCGCGGTTTGCCTTCATAAGGAGAATGTTGATGGAACTTCAAAATTTGAAGCATGCGGGCCTGAAAAAATGGATTGAAGAGGCTGCGGCCCTTATGGCCCCGGATTCGGTGGTGATCTGCGACGGAAGTCAGGCGGAATACGACCGGATGATACAGATTACCGTGGACGCGGGGCTTGCGACACGGCTTAATCCCGCCAAAAAGCCCAACTCGGTGCTTTACCGCTCCGACCCGTCGGATGTGGCGCGTGTGGAAAACCGCACCTTCATTGCCAGCAAGAGCAAGGACGACGCGGGCCCCACGAACAACTGGATCGACCCCGCGGAACTGAAGCACACGATGACGGACTTGTACCGCGGCAGCATGAAGGGGCGCGTCATGTACGTGATCCCCTTCTCGATGGGGCCGATAGGCTCCGGCATCGCGAAGATCGGCGTGCAGATCACCGACAGCCCCTACGTGGTGGCCAATATGCACATCATGGCGCGGGTCGGCACGAAGGTGCTGGACGTGCTCGGCACGGACGGCTTCTATGTGCCGTGCTACCATTCGGTCGGCAAGCCGCTCGCCCCGGGCGAAAAGGACGCGGGCAAGTGGCCCTGCGCCCCTATCGACAAGAAATACATCTCGCACTTCCCGGAGACCCGCGAGATCTGGTCCTACGGCTCCGGCTACGGCGGCAACGCGCTCCTGGGCAAGAAGTGCCTGGCCCTGCGCATCGCCAGCGTTTTGGCGCGGGATGAAGGCTGGCTCGCCGAGCACATGCTCATCCTCAAAATCACCAACCCAAAGGGCGAAGTGAAATACATCACCGGCGCGTTCCCGTCCGCCTGCGGCAAGACGAACCTGGCCATGCTCATTCCGACGCTGCCCGGCTGGAAGGTGGAGACCGTGGGCGACGACATCGCCTGGATGAAGTTCGGCGCGGACGGCCGGCTCTACGCGATCAACCCGGAGGCGGGCTTCTTCGGCGTGGCCCCGGGCACCAACAACGAGAGCAACTACAACGCCATGCAGTCCTGCGCGAAAAACTCCATTTTCACCAACTGCGGCCTCACCGAGGACGGGGACATCTGGTGGGAGATGATAGGCCACGGCGCGCCCGGCAAGACGATCATCGACTGGAAGGGGCAGACCCGCCCCGCGCCCCAGACGGACAAGTCCCCCAAAGGCGAGGAGATCGCGCACCCCAACGCGCGCTTCACCGCGCCCGCAAAGCAGTGCCCCTGCATTGCGCCGGAATGGGAAGACCCCAAAGGCGTGCCCATCAGCGCGTTCCTCTTCGGCGGGCGCAGGCCCAGCACCATCCCCCTCGTGAACCAGAGCCTCAACTGGGCGCATGGCGTCTTCATGGGCTCCATCGTGGGCAGCGAGGTGACGGCCGCCGTCATTTCCGATCAGGTCGGCCAGGTGCGCCGCGACCCCTTCGCCATGCTCCCCTTCTGCGGCTACCACATGGGCGACTACTTCAAGCACTGGCTCAAACTCGGCGCGTCGCACGACGAGTCCAAACTGCCGAAGATTTTCTTCGTCAACTGGTTCCGCAAAAACGACGACGGCAAGTTCATCTGGCCCGGCTACGGGGACAACTCCCGCGTGCTCGCCTGGATTTTCGACCGCTGCGACGGCAAGGACAACTACGTGCAAACCGCCATCGGCAACCTGCCCAAGCCCGAAGCGATCGCGCGCCCGGACGGCGTCAGCGAGGCCGACCTGAAAGCGATCACCAGTGTTGACATCGAAGGCTGGAAAAAGGAGATCGCCGACGTGCGCAAGAACCACTACCCCAAATTCGGTGACAAACTGCCCGCGGAGTTGTACGCGGAACTCGACGCCATCGAAAAGCGGCTGAACGCGTAACTTGGGCATTGCTGGTGCCCCCCCCTGGCCCCCCAGAGGGGGGGATTTGCTTCTACTCCCTACTCCCTACCCCCCTCCTTGCTAATTTTTGCGAAATGTGCTATACTTGTAACATGACCATGCGTTTTCATTATGCGGCGGCAAGCGCGCTTTGTGCCGCCCGCAAACCTCTTTTCCGCGGCCGCGGTGCTGGCGGCGGCGGCGCGGCGGTTTTCTCCAAAACCTCCATGCGGGGGGAAGCCGTTAATGAATCTACCCCCCCCCCCGTCCCCCACTTTTTCGCGTAAGTAGCCGTCTCCCGTTTCTGCTTATTTTCCTCGCTATGGGCCTCGCCCAGCGCGCGGCCGCGCAAGGTGCCGCGGCGCCCGTCTCGTATGAAAAGGCGCTCATGTATATCGCCGCGCAGGCGCAGGCCACGGTCTCAGACGCTGACCGCGCGGCCATCGTCGATTTCCAGGCAGCAACGAGCCGGTTCCGGGAGCGCGTCATACATGACCTGATCGGTTGCCTCCTCGCGGGCAAGGTGCGCGACGTGGAGCGGCAGCACCTCGCGGCCATCCATGCGGAACAGGTCTACCAGGCCTCGGGCTTTGTAAGCGATGAGTCCGCGGTGTCCATCGGCCGCGAACTCGGCGCGACTGTCATCCTC
>JAISTO010000110.1 GCA_031272575.1 Treponema sp.
ATAAAATTCGCGTTCATTAGCATAATTCGCGGTTAAATTCTTAAAATCCTGTTTCTTCAGAGTGGGCTAAAGATATGGGACAAGTTTAGCCTTTGGGGGGGTAGGGGGGTCACGAAAGATTTCTTCCTCCCCGCAAGGGGAGGAAGCGGCAACGAAGTTGCCGTTCTATGCGTTTATCCCGCGTTACTTTAAGAGCGACGCCGTTTCCGCGTTCCGCCAGCGGGTAGCCACGTCCCAGGGGCTCTCGTTCGTGATGTTGCGGTGCGTCTTGTCCGCGCCCAGTTCGAGCAGTTTTGCCACCAGCGTTTTGGTGCCCTTGCGCGCCGCGTAGTGCAGCACGTTGTTCCCGTTCGGGTCTGTGCTTTCGATAGCCCTGCCGGAAAAAACGGCCTCCACTGCCTGGCCGCCCTTGCGGAGCGCGGCCTCCGCCGGCGTTATGCCGTCCTCGCCCGCAAGAAACACGTCCGAAACGGACAGTATACGCGCCAGTTCCCAGTTGTCCTGGTCAATGGCGAGGCGCAGCGGCGTCTTCCCGGACGCGTCCATCACCGAGGTCTTGGCCCCCAGGCCGATAATCGTCTCCACCATTTCCGCGCTTGCCCGCTCGTTCACCGCGATGTGCAGGGGCGAGTTGCCGGAGTCGTCCGGCGCGTTGAGGCGATCGCGGTCCTTCGTCAGGAGCATCTTCACCATGTCGGGTGAAGTCATAAGGGCCCGCTTGTACGGCGTTATGCCCCGCGAGTTCACCGCGTGAATGGACACGCCCATCTCGAGGAGCATCTGGCATATATTGACCTGCCCGGTCTCCATGGCGAAGTGAAGGAGCGTGTCCCCTTTCAGATTGCGGGCCGTGGGGTTGGCGCCCCGCGCCACGAGACGGCGGGCCGTGTCATAGTAGCCTGCCAGCACCGCCTCGATCAGCGGGGTGTTGCCGTCGCTGTCGCGGGTCTCCACATCGGCGCCCCGCTGGAGGAGCAGGTTTTCCAGGTCAGCCATGCCGAGGCGGACGGCCTCGTGCAGGGGCGTCTTGCCGTTGAGGGCCTGCGCGTTCAGGTCTATGCCCTGCTCTATCAGGGTGATGGCGGCCTCCGGCGAGTTCCAGCGCACCGCCGCGTGGAGCGCCGTGTTGCCAAGCGAGTCCCGCCAGGAGATGTCGGCCCCGCATTTCAGGAGCGTCTTTATCGTCGAGGGTGAATTGACCCGCACCGCCACGAAGAGCGGGGTCTCGCCGGTCGCGTTGGGGGCCTCGGTCCTCGCGCCCCGTTCCACCATCAACGGGATATGTGAGTCGTAGCGCCACTGCGCCGCGTAGTGCAGGGCCGTGTTGCCGAGCCCGTCTTTGGCCGCGAGGGTCTTGTCAGTGAAAATCCACTGGCGCACCTCCTGGCCTTTGGGCATCGCGAGCGAGAGCGGGCTCTCGGCATGGGCGTTCTGCGTGAAGATGTCCGCGCCCGAGGAAAGGAGTTGAGTCCCCGCCTCGGAAAAATTACTCCGCGCCGCGATGTGCAGGGCCGTGTCCCCCTCCTGGTTCCGCTGGTTCACGATGGCCCGGTCTTCGAGGATCTTGGTGATAACGCTGCCCTCCGCCCCATGCCGCACCGCGGCGTTGAGGATAGTGTTGCCGGCCCCGTCGGTCTGCATTCGCGTCTCCGGGGTGATCAGTTGGGGGACTATGGCCTTGTGCTCCTTGAGCGCCTCCTCGAAGGGGGTGTTGCCGTAGATGTCGGCCGCGAAGACCTCGGCGCGGAAGGGGAGCAGCAGGGGGATATAGTCGACGCGATCCCCTTCGACCGCGAGGTGCAGGGGGGTCTTGCCCTCGATGTTGCGGGCCGAGACCTCCGCACCGCCCGCCAGGAGGACCTGTATCAGTTGGGGTGACCTGCGCAGTATGATCGCGATGTGGAGCGGGGTATCCCCATGCTCGTCCTTCAGGCTCGGCTTTATACCCCGCGAGAGGAGCAGCGAGGCCGCGTTCGCGTGTACTTCCGGCGGAATCGCCAGGTGGAGCGCGGTGTTGCCCTTCGCGTCCTGTATGTTCACGTCAGTATGCTTGTCCAGCAGCATCTTCATGATGTTGAGTTTGCCCCCGCGGGCCGCTTCGTGCAGGGCCGTTGCCCCGGATGAGTTCTTTATGTTCGGGTCCGCCCCGTTTTCGAGCAGAAAGGTGACATACCCCGTATAGCCCTGCCCCGCGCAGTAGTGGAGCGCCGAACTGCCGTCCGCGCTGCGAAGGTTGTAGTTGGAGTTTTTTGCCCCTGGCGAAAAGTAGCCGTAGAGGGGGTCGTCCGAGTACGCGCCCCCCAGGATAAGCACCTCCGCGCACTGCGCGTAGGCGCTCGAGTCGGTGTGTTCGAGCGCAATGTCGAGGGCGCTCTTGCCGGCCTTGTCCCGCCGGTTGGGGGTTTGTTCAAATTGGAGAATTTTGTCGATGGCGGCGGCGTTC
The DNA here is from genome assembly GCA_031272575.1 of Treponema sp. Classification (GTDB taxonomy): domain Bacteria; phylum Spirochaetota; class Spirochaetia; order Treponematales; family Breznakiellaceae; genus JAISTO01. The sequence continues at coordinate 2,444 of JAISTO010000110.1, forward strand.
CCCTCCAGGGCCGCTATGTGCAGGATAGAGCGCCCCTCGCTGTCCGTGCCGTTCACCGAGCGCTGGCAGAGGATCGCGTCCAGCAGGGGTTTCGCTATTCCGTCCTGCTTCACCGCGGTTTTGGCCGCGGTCGTTTTTCCATCCCCTATAGGATGATGGATGTCCGCGCCCCCCTCGGCCAGCGCCTTCGCCGTCTCCACATCGTTGTTCAGCACACTGATGTCGAGCGGTTCCCGGCCTCCGCCGTCCACCGCGTTGACATCGGCCCCCCTGCTGATGAAGAAGGCAGCGAGGTCCGCGTTCTTCTTTTCGGCCGCGATATGCAGGGGGGTGCGCCCCTTGGGGTCTTTGGCGTTGACGTCAACCTCGCCTGTAAAGAAGCCCTTGGCCTTTCGCGCGTCGTTTTTTTCGAGCGTGGCCCAGACCCCCTGCATATTGTCTCCCTTCACTGCCGGAGTTGTTTCACAACCCCCGGCGGCCAGCCCCAGCAGCGCCAGGGCGGCAAGCGTCATCAGTGGGTAAAAAGTTTTCTTCATCATAGCCTTAATATCGGCATTTTTTACCGCACTTTTAATCGGCGCTTCTCGAGCCTGTTCAAAAACTGAAGTTTTTGAACTTCCTCTCCCTACTTCACATAGAGCGGCAGGGGCCGGTACTTCGTGTGCAGCAGTTCGTGCGCTTTGTGGCCGTTAGGTTCGCCGAGGAACTCGCTGTAGACCTGCTTGATGAACGGGTTCTGGTGCGAGCAGCGGTACTGCGACTTCTGGTCGTCCGTGTAGATGCCGGCGCTGCGTTCCTTGCGCACCTCGTCCGTGCAGCCGTAGGGCTGCCCGCCCCCGGCCACGCAGCCGCCCCGGCAGGCCATCACCTCGACGAAATGGTACGGCGTTTCCTTGCCGGCCTCCCGCGCCGCGCGGATGCGGTCGAGCACGGCCTCGATGTTGCCCATCTGGTGCGCCACCGCGATGCGGATCTTTTTGCCGCCCAGGTCGACTTCCGCCTCCTTGACCCCCTCGAGGCCCCGCACCGGCACAAAGTTGATATCCGGCAGTTCCTTTTTGGTGACCAGGAAGTACGCGCTCCTGACCGCGGCCTCCATGACCCCGCCCGTGACGCCGAAGATCGTACCCGCGCCCGTGTAGGGCCCCAGGGGGTTGTCGGCGTCTTCATCCTGTAATTTGAGGATGTCGATGCCCGCCTGCTTGATCATGCGCGCCAGTTCCCGCGTGGTAATCGAGATGTCCACATCCCAGCCATGGCCTGCCGACTTCATGTCGTCGTTGCGCCGCGCCTCCCACTTCTTGGCCGTGCAGGGCATAACGGACACGGAGTAGATCTTGTCCGGATCGACCCCGGCCTTCTGTGCCCAGTAACTTTTGACCATCGCGCCCATCATCTGCTGGGGGCTCTTCGCGGTGGAGAAATTGGGGATCATGTCCGCGTAGTATTTTTCCATGTAGTCGACCCAGGCCGGACAGCATGAGGTGATCAGCGGGATATCCCCGCCCTGCGTGAGGCGCTTCACCAGTTCCGTGCCCTCTTCCATGATCGTGAGGTCGGCGGAGAAGTTCGTGTCGAAGACCGTTTTGAAACCGAGCCTGCGGAGCGCCGCGTAGATTTTTTTCGTGAGCAGGGTGCCCGGCGGAAGGCCGAACTCCTCGGCCAGGGCCACCCTGACCGCCGGCGCTATCTGCACGACCCCATGCACAGCCGGATCCTGCAGCGCGGCCCAGACCTTCGCGGTCTCGTCCCGCTCGTAGATCGCCCCCACCGGACAGTGCGCGGCGCATTGCCCGCACTTGATGCAGGGGCTCTCGCCCAGCGGCGCGTCCGCCGCGCTCGCGATGCGGCCCTTGATACCCCGTCCCAGGAACTCGATCGCCCAGACGTTCTGCACTTCCTGGCAGACCTTGACGCAGCGGCCGCAGCGTATGCACTTTTCCGGATTGATGACGATGGCCGGGTTCGAGTCGTCGATAGGCAGCCCGTTCGCGATGTGCTTGAACGGCAGTTCCCGTATCCCGAAGTCCGCCGCCAGTTTTTGCAGTTCGCAGGTGCCGTTGCGGGGGCATTGGAGACAGTCCGCCGGGTGGTTGCTCAGGATCAGTTCGAGCACCGTCCGCCGCGTCGCGATGATCTCCGGGTCGTGCGTGATCACGTCCATGTTGTTCTCGCAAGGGGTGGTACACGCGCGCGCCATGCGGGGGGACTTGGGGCCCGCGGTGCGGACTATGCAGATGCCGCACGAGGCCCACGAGGGCAGGTCGGGGTTGTTACAGAGCGTGGGGATGTTGACATTCACCTTCCGCGCCGCTTCGAGTATCGTCGTGCCTTCCGCCACTTCCACGGGAAGGCCGTTTATTTTTAAGTTCACCATGCTTTCTCTCCTTAAGCCCGCGCCACCGCGCCGAATTTGCAGGTGTTGAAACACTCGCCGCACTTCAGGCAGGCCGCCTGGTCGATGCTGAACGGCGCCCGCTTCTTGCCCTCCGGGATCTCCGCGAGCGCGCTTATGCAGTTGGCAGGACACTTCTTCGCGCACATACCGCACCCTACGCACTTGGCGCTGTCGATGCGGTAGCGGAGCAGTTTCTTGCACTTACCTGCCCGGCACTTCTTGTCGTGAATGTGCTCGAGGTACTCCTCGCGGTAATTTTTCACCGTGGAGAGGGTCGGGTTCGGCGCGGTCTGGCCCAGCGCGCAGAGCGAGGCCTTAGCCATCGCCTTGCTGATCGTTTCGAGGTTGACAAGGTCTGCCTCTTCGCCGTTGCCGCTCGTGATTTTGTTCAGTATGCCCAGAAGTTGACTGGTACCGATACGGCAGGGCGAGCATTTGCCGCAGGATTCATCCACGCAGAAGTCCATGTAGAAACGCGCCACGTCCACCACGCAGTCGTCCTCGTCCATGACGATCATGCCGCCGGAGCCCATCATCGAGCCGTTGGCCGTGAGGCTGTCGAAGTCGATCGGCGTGTCGAGCAGCGCGTCCGTGAGTATGCCCCCCGAGGGGCCGCCCGTTTGCACCCCCTTGAACTTCTTGCCGTTTTTTATACCCCCGCCGATCTCGAAGATGATCTCCCGCAGGGTAGTCCCCATGGGCACTTCCACCAGCCCCGAGTTTTGCACCTTGCCGGTGAGCGCGAAGACCTTCGTGCCCTTCGACTTCTCGGTGCCGACCTTCGCGAGAGCCGCCCCGCCCCGCGCCGTCACCACCGGGATGTTGGCCAGGGTTTCCACATTGTTGATGATGGTCGGCTTCTGCCAGAGGCCCTTGTTCGCCGGGAACGGCGGCTTCGGGGTCGGCATACCGCGGTTCCCCTCGATGGACTTGATCAGCGCGGTCTCCTCGCCGCAGACGAAGGCCCCGGCCCCCAGGCGTATCTCGATGTCGAAGGCGAAGCCCGAGCCGAGGATGTTGCTGCCCAGAAGCCCGTAGTCCTTCGCCTGGGCCAGCGCGATCTCGAGGCGGCGCACCGCCAGGGGGTACTCCGCGCGGATGTACACGAAGCCCTGGTGTGCGCCTATCGCCTTCCCCGCGGTGATCATCCCCTCGATAACCGAGTGGGGGTCCCCCTCGATGGTAGAGCGGTCCATATAGGCCCCCGGGTCGCCCTCGTCCGCGTTGCAGATGACGTACTTGACGTCCCCGGGCGCGGCCTTGGCGAAGTTCCACTTCATCCAGGTGGGGAAACCCGCCCCCCCGCGGCCCCGGAGCCCCGAGGCTTTTACCTCGTCGATCAGTTGCTCCTGCGTCCAGTCGAAGAGCACCTTTTCCAGGCCCAGGTAGCCGTCGCGGGCAATGTACTCGTCGATATCCTCGGGATTGATAACCCCGCAGTTCCGCAGCACCACCCGCATCTGTTTTTGATAGAACCCGATCGGGGGCAGTTCGTCGTGCCCCCCCGCCTCGGCCCGCGGCGCGGGCGACCCGTCCGGGTTTTTGTAGACGAGGCGCGTAATTTCCTTGCCCTCGCCCACCCCCACCGAGATAAGTTCCGCCGCGTCTTCCGGCTTCACTTCCACATAGAAGTGATTTTCCGGCAGCACCTTGACTATCGGCCCCTTCTCGCAGAACCCGAAGCAGCCCGTCTTAATGACGCGCACCTGGTCCGCGAGCCCCTGCTTCGCGGCCTCGTCCACAAGCGCGCGGTAAATCTCCTCGCCCTTGTTCGACTGGCAGGCCGTTCCCGCGCAGGTGACAATGTAGTGCACCCCTTTCGCCGTGCGGAACGCGGCTTTTTTCTCGCTCCGCAGCGCCCGGAGGCCCTCCAACGTTAGTGACATATTCCCTCCTTAGCCCAATCAGGTGTATTTTTCGAATATACCCGGGAGCATATCCTTTTTCAATTTGCCGTAGGTATCCTGCCCCACGACCATGACCGGCGCGAGGCCGCAGCACCCCACGCAGCGCACCTCGTCCACCGAGAAGAGGCCATCCTTCGTGACCTCGCCCGGCTTTATACCCAGGCGGGCGCGGGCCTCTTCGATGAGATCCCCGCCCCCTTTCAGGTAGCAGGCCGTCCCCAGACAGACCGACACCTTGTGTTTCCCCGGCTTGGTGGTCTTAAAGAAGTGATAAAAGGTGATCACCCCGTAGACCCGCGCCAACGGTATGCCCGTCATGCGGGAAATTTGTTCCGCGGAGTTCCGCGAAATGTAGCCGAACGTCTCCTGCGTCTTGTGCAGGATCATGATCAGGCAGCCCGGCTTCTGTTTCCATTCGTCAATGAATGCGACCAGCGCAGGAGGAAAGCCCCCCTCCGCCTCCCCGCAGGTACAGCCCCCCGCGGCAGCGTTAGTATCCGCCATAGCGTTCTCCTTTACGACAGGGAGCATAGCGGGAAGCGGGGAAAAAGGTCAAGTGGGGCGGCAGCGCAGCCGCGCCATCCCCCCTTTGGGGGGGTAGGGGGGGTCACGAAAGATGCCCCTATTATGCTATACTGAAAAAAAAGGAACCATGTTGAAATTTTTTTACAATGGAAAGTGCTGGCTCGGGGGCAACTATTTTGCGAATACTATCCTCGTTGACAAAGAGCGCATTGCCCTGGTCGGTCTTGACGACGCGCCTCAGCGGGCGGAAAAAATCGACCTTGAAGGGGCGCTGGTGCTGCCCGCCTTCTACGACAGTCACCTGCATCTGCTCTGGCTCGGCAGAAGCGAGGCCTCGTTCAAAACCGCCGGGGCCTCCTCGCTTGCGGAGGCGCTCGATCGGGGGCGGGCGCACCTGCGCCTGACGCATCCCGCGCCCGGCGCGCTCGTGGAAGGGGTCGGGCTCGACCCGGACGCCTTTAGCGGCGGCAAGCGCGAGCCGGACCGCAGCGACCTGGACTCGATCTCCCGGGAGCATCCTGTCGTCCTGCAACGGCACTGCGGGCATACCGTCTATTGCAACTCCGCGGCGCTCGCCCTGGCAGGGCTGAGCGAAAAAGGGCCCGCGGTCGAGGGGGGCGTCGTCGAAGTGGACGCCGGGGGCAGGCCCTCGGGCATTCTGCGGGAAAACGCCGCGAACCTCGTGCGCGCGAAACTGCCCTCCTTTTCAGACGCTCAGATCAGGGCCTTTCTGGACCTTGCCATGCAAAAAGCCCTCTCGCTGGGGATCACCGCGGCGGGCAGTTTCGACTCGGACGGCCCGGACTGCGCGCGGATTATGGGCATTTACCGGAAGGTCTACGCGGAGCGTGAATTAAAGCAGCAGGCCTCCCTGCGGATAACGGTGCAGGCCGGGGTGCGCGGCAAGGAGGAGTTTATCGACGCCTTCGCTGAGCAGGGCATAAGTACCGGGGACGTGCTGGCGCAGAGTGCCGGCGGCAGCGCGCTCTACCGCATGGGGGCAGTCAAACTGTTTGCGGACGGCACACTCGGAGGGCACACGGCCTGGCTCAGCGCTCCGTATACGGATCGCCCCGATACGGAAGGCTATCCGGTACTCGCCCCGCCCGTCCTTGCGCGCCTGGTCAGAAAGGCCGCGGAGCAGGGCTTACAGGTACTGATCCATGCGATTGGGGACGCGGGGGTCGATTCGGCCCTGAGCGCGTTCGAGGCCCTTCCCGAAGCGGCCCGGAAAGCGCTTCGGCCCGGCATTATTCACTGCCAGATAACGAACGGCGCGCTCCTGCGCCGCATGGCGCGCGCCGGAGTGCAGGCGCTCGTCCAGCCGGTCTTCCTCGCGGACGACAGCGCCATCCTCGAGCGGCGGGTCGGCCCGGAGCGGGCGCTGCAGTCTTACGCCTGGGGGGCTATGGAGCGGACGGGGGTCATCACCAGTTACGGTACGGACGCGCCGGTCAGCCCCCTTAACCCCTTCGAGGGCGTCTCGTGGGCCGTATGCCGCCGCGATACGGAGACAGACCCCGCGGGCCAGGGCTTCGCGCCGGAGGAAAAGGTCCCCCTGCGGACCGCGCTCCGCTGCTACACCGGGCGGGCGGCCTGGTCGGCCTTTGACGAAAAGCGCCTGGGCCTTCTGCGCCCCGGCTTCCTCGCGGATTTCATTACTATTGACAGGGATATTTTTCATGTCCCGGAGGAAGAAATCCGGCGCGCCAGGGTGACGCGCGTCTGGATGGGGGGGCGGGAACTTCGCCCTTAAGGCTGCGCGCTTTGGGCGCAGAGTTCGCAGGCGAAGCGCACGAGCGCCGGGTAGTGTTCCGGGGTTAGGCGCTGTGTTTTGTCCCGCGGGCTGTTGCAGACGCGCCATGTTTCGGGGATAAGGCGGCGGCTGTCCCCGTGCCACAGGTCCCGGCCGGCGAGCACTTCGGCAAAGCGCGGCCTTTCCTTGACCAGCGCGGCGAGCGCGGCGGCTTCCCACGACGGCAGCACCGTAACCGTCTGGGCGCAGAGCCCGCCCGCGAAAAACCCCGCGTCCTCGGAGAAGGGCGTGGGGAGCAGCAGCGCCCGCTTCCACCCCACGGCCCGCGCCGCGTTGACGGCCTGTAAGCGCGCCTGCCGCAGGCCGGCGGCAGGCGCCGGCGCGGCGTGTTTGAGTACCTTGTACGCCTCCCGCGTAAAAATATCCGCGGCGGTCGATATTACCAGCGTATCCCCCGTGCCGCAGGCGTCGAAACAGAATATGCGGGGGGAGGCTATCCCCAGAGTCTTGAGGTGCCTTGCAAGGTGATACGCCCCCTGCTTCCTGACTCCCTCGCCCGGGGCCAGTTCCTCTTTGTCGGTAAAGATGATGGCCCAGTCCGGCGCCGGGGACTCGCGGCACAGGTGGATCGCCGCCTCTATCAGCAAAAACACCGCCGCGCTGTTATCGTTTGCGCCCGGACTCCCCCCGGCCCGATCGTAGTGCGCGGTAAGGAGCACCGGTGCCGGCGAAAAGGCCGCGTCCTGGCCCGCGTCCTGGCCTGTGTCCTGGCCTGTGTCCTGGCCTGTGGCCTTGACAACAATATGCTGGTGTTTCCCAAGATTTACCGTATAAAACGGAAGAGCCGAAGTTTCGAGGATGTTTTTCAGTACTGCGCGGCGTTCCGCGTCCGGCGCGATAAAATCGTTAAAATGCTCCCACAGCCGCGCTTTTTTGGAGTTTTTTGGGTTTGCCGTCAATCGCGCCTCTTCTTATGCGGCTGCGGCAGCGCCGGCGCCGCGCGGGCCTCGTCTTTTTCTCCCATTTCAGCGAGCGCCTCCGCCAGCGCCGCCCGCCAGCGCGCCTCGTCTTTCGGGGGGAAGCCCAGATTGAGCAGCGCCGTAAGGCACTCCACGTAGCGCTCGAGCGGCACCGCGGCCTTTAGTTTCAGCCTGACCAGTTCCCGCAGCGCCTTTTCCAATTCCACGGCGAAGTGGCGGAAGTACGGTTCGCGGCGCTCCTCCCGCACCAGCGCGCAGAATATCCAGAAGGCCTCTTCATGACGGCTCCGTTTTTCAAGTTCCTCCGCCAGCATGAAGGCGCAGTCCATCCAGTCCTCGCGGTCGAGATACCGCTCTATATGAAAACGCCTCCCGCCCTGCGCGTCCCACAAGCGGATCGCCTCGTCATCTTCCAAATGCAGAAACTCAAAAAATATCAATTTTGCCTGACTTGTGGGATCGTCCTTTTTCGCGCGTAAATGACTGCGATAGTTGAAGCCGCGTTTCCCCGCCTGATTGGAAAAGCTGCTGTAAGCCCTGTCGTAACGCTCGCGGCGTTCTTTTTCGAGCAGCGCCTTGTATGCCGCAAGCAGTTTGCGCATTTCGGTTTCAGCCTCGGGTCCCGCGATATCCGGGTGTAGCTGCTTGGCTTTTTCCCGAAAGGCTTTTTTGATCGCGGCCTCTCCCGCGTCGGGAGGCAGCCCAAGTATGCTGTAATGAGTCTCCACAAGTCCATTCCTGTCAACATTGATTAAGATCAGGACGCAGTACTTCCGCGCCGTTCAGGTAGACATGCGCGGGCTGCTGCCCTTCCGCCAGGCGGCAGTGCGCAAGCAGCCGCAGCACCCCGCGCGGACTCCCCCGGAACAGCGCCTCCCTGACCACAAAAAGCGCCGTCCCCTCCGCGCGGTGCTGCTCACGGAGGCACTGCGCGGGGTTTTTCGCGTCCAGATCGTCCGTCACCGAGAAAATAAGCGATATAACGCCGGACTCCGCCAGGTTGTTTCTGCGGAGCACCTCGTCGTACAGTTCGACGGCGCGGCGGCTTAGGTCCGCGCTGTCGTTGCTGCACAGCGTCGCGCCCCGCAGAGCAGAGCAGTGGGTATCGGCCATCGTTCCCTCAGATTACGGTTCCGGGGTAGAGCACGGTGTTCTTGGGGATAACGATGATGCCGTCCACGATGTGGTAGTGCCCGAAGTTGCCGTCCTGGCGCGGGATGTCGTCGACCCCGATGCGGCAACTTTCGCCGATCGACGCGTTCTTGTCGATGATGGCGCGCTTTACCACGGTGCCCCGGCCTATGCCCAGGTTCGGCACGTGCGCCTCGGCCTTGCTCTGCTTTTCCTCTTCGGTCTCGTAGTAGTCCGAGCCCATGCAGATGACGCCGTTCAAACTCGCGCCCGTCTCGATGATCGTCCTGACCCCGACTATCGAGTTGCTGATCGCGGCATTGGTGATAATGCAGCCCTCAGCCGCAATCGACTGATTCATGTTGCTGAAGTTCATCTTCGAGGGCGGCAGGTTACGCATGTGGGTGTAGATCGGGTTCATCATGTCGTACACGTCGAAACGGGGGCGCAGGCTCGTCAATTCGAGGTTCGCCTCGTAGAAGTTTTTGATGGTCCCGATGTCCTCCCAGTAGCCGTCGAACACGTACGCGTTCACCTTGAGCCGGTTGATCGCGGCCGGGATAATCTCCTTGCCGAAATCCTTCAGTTCGTTGGCCAGGCACTCTTCCATCGTCTGCGCGTTGAAGACATAGATGCCCATGGACGCCAGGTAGCCGTCCTCGCGGTTCTTGTCGAGGCGCAGTTCCGGCGGGATACGGAAGTCCGAGATGTCCTTTACCGGCCCCGGCTTTTCGAGGAACTCGGTGATCACGTTGTTTTTGTCAGCCTTGAGTATCCCCAACTGGCTCGCATCCTCGCGGCCCACCGTGGTGCAGGCGATCGAGATCGCCGCGCCGGAGTCGATGTGCTTTTTGAGGAAATCCCGAAGGTTCATCCGATACAGTTGATCCCCGGAGAGGATCATGTAGTACGCGGGATTCTGCGTTCTAAAGTGGATGAAATTTTTTCGCACCGCATCGGCAGTGCCTTCGAACCACCCTGAATGCTCGAAGGTCTGCTCCGCCGCGAGAATCTCTACGAAGCCGCGCGAGTAGGGATCGAAGTTGTAGGTCCGCGACAGATGCAGGTGCAGAGACGCCGAATTGAACTGGGTCAGCACGTAGATCTGCTTGAGATCCGCGTTGATGCAGTTCGAAATCGGAATGTCCACAAGCCGGTACTTTCCCCCAAAAGGGACAGCAGGCTTTGCTCTTTCCTGGGTCAGGGGGAAAAGCCGCGTGCCTTTTCCGCCGCCAAGAATAATAGATAATACCTCTGACATACGTCCTCCTTAAGAGCCAACGCTCTTTTATGCCGTTTTGCAGCACTTTCCCCTATTATACTCTATTTCATTTCATTTGTCGATATATTTTTTAAAAAATTTTTCAGGCGGTTTCAGGGGGACGAATCGCCTCGAGGTACTTCCTGCGGGAGGCGACAAGGCTCTCTAATTCCTGCAGCATTTTCGCGTCGACCTGCGCCGCTATGGGGAGAATGTACCGGGCGGTTTCTTCGGTATAGCGGCCGATGAATTCGTAACTTACCACAAAGCCGAGGGCGATCATATTCGAGATGCGATCGGCAGTTTTGAGGATTTTTGCGTTTTTTGAGCCGTCTCTGAGGATGCGGGACAGGAACTCCGGCTTCGACTCGTTCGGCAGACGGGTAACCTCGACGACCAGATCGTATACCGCGCGCCCCTCGAAGTCGTTTTGCAGGAGCAGGTTGTGGTTGAAGTTAGGAATGTCCTCGAGGACATCGTGCACCACCGATGCTTTGAGGAGTACCGGGTCAATATGCCCATAGTCTATAAGTATCGACATTGTGTCGAGTTGGTGCCTGAACATATTGCCGCCCCCTTCGCGGGTTTTTCCGATAAGGTTGGTGGCAAGCCGAATGTAAGGCGCGAGATGCATGCCGCCCAGACTAAACATTTCGTTAGAGGTCATGAAGTTGAATATACCTCTCTTTGAAGGAAAATGCAAGGGGGGAATGACGATGGGAAATCAGTCTATGTCATTTTTCTGCGTACTCTGCTATACTCTCTGAAAGGATATACTATGGTCAACATACTCTATACCGCGTATGCGGCTGCCGCGGCCGTCAACCTGGCCGCGATACTGCTCGAAAAGCCGGCCGCTCCGGCCGCGAACCCCGCGTTCCTCCTGCGGGCCGCAAGCAAGATCGCCTTAATGCCCCTGCTCGGGGCTGTGTATGCGATGAGCGCGCTCTCGCCCAGCGTCCTGGTGTTCGCGGCGCTGGGGGCAGGCTGGCTCGGGGACATTTTCCTTATCCGGCCAAAGGGCCGCGCCGCCTTTACTATGGGGCTCGTCTGCTTCCTTGCCGGCCACCTCTGCTACATTACGCGGATAGCGCTCCTTACGGAGCATCTTGCCCTGGTCCCGCTCGTCATATCCGCGGCGGTCTCCGTCCCCCTGATCCTCGGCGCGCAGCGCGTCATCAGGCCCCCCGCTGATATGCGCGTTCCGGTGCTCACCTATAGCGCGGTCCTCTGCGGGCTCTGCGCCGCGGCGTTGCAACTCTTGTGCGCCCGGTGGAACTTTTCGGCGGGGCTCGTTTTCGCGGGCGGCGTCAGTTTCGTTATATCCGACACCGTCCTCGGGGTCTTTGCGTTCGGCCGTACGCCCCGCTTCGGCAACATTGCGATTATGACGCCTTACATAGCCGCGCAGGCGGCCATTGTCAGCGGGCTTGCGGCGCTTCAGTAACGGCCTTTGCGTCCACAGTGTTCAGGAGCGCCAGAAGACGTTCCTTGCCGATCAGGTCGATCAAGCGGGCCTCGGTGTAGCGCTTCGCCTCGTCCGTGAAGACGCCGGTGGCGGCGCAGATTCCCTTGCCGGCCTTCACCTCTTTTATGTGCGCGTGGAAATCCCGTATGATCAATTCACCCACGGAGCCCTGGGTGCGCACGAAGCGGAACATAATCGTCTCCGTCCACCTGGCGCTGTTAACTTCCGCGATAACATCCGCCCAGTCGCTGCGGTTCTGTATCACGCCGGTGATCTTCACCTTCACCTTTGAAAAATACGCCGCGACGATCTTGCGGCAGAGCGCCGCGAATTCCGCGGACGAGCCGAGCAGATAGACCTGGAGATTTTTGCTTGCGTTGAGTTCCTGATACTTGCTCACCAGAAGTCCCACGTCTTTGTAGGCGGGGTTCGTCTGCTGCAAGTCACGCAGATGCGCAAGCGCCCGGGAAATATCGTTCCGTTTCAGACAGCACTGTGCCGCCTGATATTTTATTGCCGCGCGTTTTTCCGCGTTGATGTTTTCATAACGGAGCGCAAGTTCAAAGTCCTCGAGCGCTTTGTCGTAAGAGCGCATTTCCATGCGGATGGTTCCGGCGGCGCGGCAGGCCTCCCCCCCCACAACGGAATCTTCCCGCAGACGCGAAAAAATACGGAGCGCCCGATCGGTCTGTCCGGCCTCGTTGTAACATTCCGCGAGAGTCAAGAGTGATTCTTTGTCGTCCGGCGCGAGTGTGATTGCTTTGCGTATGCAGGTCAGCGCCTCCTTCGGTTTTCTCATCCGAAAGAACGCATAGCCGAGTGTGCGCAGAGTCGGCGCGTGTTCGGGGTTTATGTTTTTCGCGGCATTGAGCAGCATCACTGCTTTATCGTAATTTCCGCGTTGAAATTCAAGAACGCCCAGATTAAAGTTGATGTCAAAGTTTTTCTCGTCGAACATCCGCGCGCTTGCGAAAGCGTTGTACGCGTCATTCAAAAGCCCGAGTTTAAGAGCGGAGATGCCGCAGCGAATCCGGCAGGTACATTCGTCCAGGCCGGGCGCCGCGCGCTGTCCGCATAACATTTCGTAGGTCTTGTAAGCCTTATCCCAACTGCCCTCGCGGAAATAGATGTCCCCCATAATTGCAAGCCCTTCCGGATCCCGCGGATTTTGTTTCAATCGATTCGCGGCCTCACGCAGCGCCGTTTTTCTGCCTTTGATTTTTTTTGGACCAGCCCGTTTGTTTTTAAGCCAACTGCTCACGGTGAGCGCCAGAATGATAAGTCCGGCGCTGATAACCGCCGCGCCCGCAATAACTATTCCAACCATACCTTTCAGTATAGTGAAAAAGGGACGAAATTGCAAGCCTCGGCGGTTTTTTTTTACTTTGCGGTGACCTGATACATCCAGCCCTTCGTGTCGGGGAGGGCGCCGTGCTGTATGCCCTTGAGGGTCGTCTGCAGCGCGTTGGTAAGGTCCCCTTTTTTGAAGCCCGGGAACTTCGCCTTTTTGCCCTTGTAGGTAAGGGAGGCTATCGGGGTCGCGCCCGCGGCGGTGCCGGTAACGAAGCACTCGTTGGTTTCGATCAGGGCCTCTTCCACGGAGATCTTCCGCTCGGAGACCTTTAGCTTAAGGCCGCGCGCCAGTTCGATAATGCTGGCGCGGGTGATCCCCGGCAGTATCGTGTCGCCCAGCGCGGGGCTCACCAGTTCGCCGCTCTTCAGGTGAAAGAAGATGTTGCAGGAAGAGCCTTCCTCGATGTACTTGTGCGTTTCCGAATCGAGGAAGACGCACTCCATGAAGCCCTTCTCGAGGGCCTCGTGCTTGGCGAGCGCCGCGATCGTGTAGTTCGCCGCGCTCTTGAAGCAGCCCGTGCCCTTCGGCGTGGCGCGGACCCGCTCGGTTACCACCGCATCCGAGGTGCCCCCCGAAAAATACGCGCTCACCGGCGTACAGATGACCATGACCCAGGGCGCGTAACTGATGTTGACGCCGATGCCCCCCTCCGCGTAGGTGAAGGGCCGGATGTACACCGAGTCCGCCGTCATGTAGTTGTCTTTTTCCCAGGCCGCCTGGTAGCGGGGCTGGAACCCCAGTTTGGCGTTTTTCCTGACCGTGTCCGCCACCACTTTGACGAACTGGTCCTCCGGGAAGGGGGGCATGAAGAGCCCCTCCATAGAGCGCTTGAAGCGCGCCGCGTTCTGATCGGGCCGGAAGATCGCAAGCCCGCCGCCCTTCTGCGGCAGGGCCTTGAGCCCCTCGAAGACGGAAAACCCGTACTGCGTGGTGTAATTCACCAGGGGCAGATCGGCGTAGCAGTTGCGCCCCTCCACGAGCGCGTCCCGCTCCTTCGCCTTTAGCGCGGCCTCTTCCTCCGGGCGCTTATGCTCCTTTTCGATAAAGCCGCCCTTCCAGCCCGCCTTGCCGTACTTCGCCCGGTACACCACCGGGTAGGTACTCAACCCAAAAGCCATGTTGCCTCCTTGAAAGGCGCAACTCCTCCGCGCCTTTCAAGATGAGTATAGCACACCGCGGAGGGATGCATCAAGGGGGCAGCAATGCTCATTTTACCTCCCCCACTCCCCAGAAAAAAACCTCTTGCAAAATGGCGGGAAATACACTATAATGTAGTATACCGGTATTCTATCGAGGTGATTACAATGAAGATGACCAAAGCCGCCGCATTATTCGCGGTGTTGTCCCTGGCCGCTGTTGCGGCGGCCGGTCTTGCGGCCTGCAA
>JAISTO010000114.1 GCA_031272575.1 Treponema sp.
GCCAACCGTCATTCCGCGACTTGATCGCGGAATCTCTACCAAAATGGCCCTTTTTTCAATAGATTGCCGGGTCAAGCCCGGCAATGACGGTCTTGTTTTTCTTAACTTGTTGACAGTGGTAGCCCCCCTCCCCCCAGGGTCACTCAACAGGATGATTTCCGCCGTCTTGTTTTTTCGAGAACACCCGCCATATCGTCTCTAAGTACACACACTCCTGGCGTCTTTTTCCAGCAGCCCGTATCTGCCGGACTTTTCCTCCGTCATACGGGGAAAATGCTCTTCATAGGCGGGGGCGTCATTCCGCAGGTCAATCCGCGGAATGACGGGGCACACCGGATATCACCGCGGGGCGCTTACCAGGCCATCTTGCGGCGCACGCTCGCTTGCCCGCAGGCCAGGATCACCTCGTAGGAGCCGCTCGTGCCGAAGGCGGCGGGCAGGGAAATGCGGAATTTTTCCCGTTGGTCAGCGGTAAAGGTAATGAGCCGCGCGTAGTTGTCCTCCGGCGCGCTCCCCTTGCTTATCACGACGCCCACATCGCCCGTGTAAGCCCCGTCCCCGGGGGACGTTGTTTTTTCGAGCGCCAGAACTGCCGTGCCGTCCACTGCCTGTAGATCGAGGGTGACCGTATTGCCCGCGAAGTCGAAGCCCCCGTTCCGGGCGGCGAGGCGTCTTCCGAGCAGGATGACGGCAAAGGCCAGCAGGATGGACAGGAGCATCACCGCGCGGGGGCGGATCGGCGAGAGGCTTTTGAGAAACCCCCGGCGCTGCCTGGGGGTCGAGGCCTCGTTCATGGCCCGCACCGTGGGGGTGGCCCGCGCGAGGCGGTGCTCGCGGGAGTAGTAAAAGGTGATCCTGCCGTCGTCTTCGTTGTCGCCGTCTTCTAGCATAGCCATGCCTCCCCTGCGGCAGCCGCCGCCGCGTCCGCTGTTTCGAGCGGGTCCGTGAAACGAGGCCCCGTGCGCGCGGCAGCCTCGACCAGCAGGGCCGCCGCCGCCGCCGCGCAGGGGAACAAATCAGGGCGCGGGGGAGGGGAAGCCGGGGCTTCACCCAGGGCTTTAGCCCTTAGCGGCGCGCGGACGCGGGCGGCGAGCCCCGCGCAGAGTCCGGCCAGCAGGTCGCCGGAGCCCCCGGCCGCCAGCGCGGGGGTCATGCCGTCTACAACCGCGGTCCGTCCGTCCGGCGCGGCTATCATCATAATATGCGATTTTAGAATGATGATTGCGTTTTTCTCCCGCGCCGTTTTTTTGAGCAGGGGCCAGGGGGCGGCGAGGATGTCACTTTTATTCAACCCCAGGTACCGCGCAAATTCCCCCAGGTGCGGGGTCAGGATCGCGCTGCCCTGGAAGAGCGCGTCCCGCGCCAGGGCTATCGCATCGGCGTCGAGGATCAGGGGGACGCCGTAGGCTTCGAGCGCGAAGGCCCTCGCCAGGGTGTCGGCGCGGTCCGCGGCCTGCCCCCAGCCCGGCCCCAGGAGGAGCGCGTCCGGCGCTCCGACAGGATTGCGGTCCTCGGGAGAGACCATAACCCCGGCGGGGGCCCGCGCCGCGAGGATGGGAAAAACTTCCGCGTCAGAGACGAGGCGCGTGAGGCCAGCGCCCGCGGCCTGCGCCCCCCGCGCCGCGATGACCGGGGCGCCGCTGAACCCGGGAGACCCGGCATGTATCTCGCAGAACCCCCGCAGGTACTTGTGCGCGTCAGGCGGGACCGGGGCTATGAAAGCGCGGGCGCTGTTCCAATCGCAGAGGATAGGGGCGTCTCCGGCGGCAGGCGACAGAAAAGAAGGCGGAAAGATGCCCTCTACCGGCACTATGCGGCCCGCGGCGGGACGGGACGCGGGGGTATAGAGGCAGGCCTTGAGGGGCTCGATCGCGAGGGTAATGCCCGCTTTGACGGCCGGCTGCCCCGGCTGCCAGTGATCCGAGATGCCCGAGGGGATATCGAGAGAGACGACCGGGGCATCGCTGCGGGCGAGCGCCTCGGCCAGGCCGAGCGCCGCCCCCTCGAGCGGCCCCTTGAGGCCGGTGCCGCTGATGCAGTCGAGCGCAAGGTCGCCGCT
Source organism: Treponema sp. (assembly GCA_031272575.1). Lineage (GTDB taxonomy): Bacteria > Spirochaetota > Spirochaetia > Treponematales > Breznakiellaceae > JAISTO01. Next base: position 2,060 of record JAISTO010000114.1, read on the forward strand.
GCCCAAGGCAGCGCCGTCTGGGGGGCGGAGGGCCGCGCCCATGCTGACCAGCGAGGCAAGCGCGTCTCCCCGGGGGCTGCCCGCGGCCGGGGCCTTGTGGGTGAACACGGTGACGCGATCGGGCGTGGTGAGCCCCCGCAGGATGAGCGTACGGAGCAGCACGATGCCGTCCGCCGCGTTGTTGCCGGCGCCCGCGAACGCGGCTATGCGGGGGGGAGCGCCCGCGAAGAGCCCAGGCAGCGCCCTGACAAGCGCCTCCGCGGCGCAGCGCCCCGCGGCCTCGACAAGCGCATGCGGGTGGAAGCCGCCGGCGCAGGCGAGCGCGTCCAGCGCGCGGGCCTGGTCCGCGGTAAAAAGTGTGCGGGTCATGAGTGTCGTCAGTATGGCGCGCGCCGGGCGCGGGAGTCAAGGGGTGACCACTTGCTTGCAAGTGGCGACCCCTTGACTCCCACCCGCGAAATGCGTATACTATCACCATGAAGAAAAAGGTAAAGCCCTCTTTCGTGCTTGCGCTCGGGGTCTGCCTTGGGGTGCTGGCGGGGGCGGGTGTTGTGGTGGGGCTGCAGGTGCGGGAGCGGCGCGCCGATGCCGCGGGCAGGGCCGCTTACGCGCGGGGCGGGCCGGCAGGCACGGTAAATGGGGAGCCGTTTTTTCAGCGGGACATCGACGTCTACGCGGCTGAATTGCGGGCGGCCGTGGCGCAGCTATACGGCAGGAAGTACGGGCTCAACGGCATGGGAGAGTCATTCTGGAAGACCGAGTTTGACGGCGTTACCCCCCGCCAGACCCTCTACGACATGGCGCTGAAGGATATAGTCAAAAATATAGTGCTTATGCAGGAGGCCCGCAAGCGCGGCATAGACGCGCCGGCCGCATACAGCGACCTTGAAGCGGAGCGGGCCGTGCGGAACGCGCCCACGGACGAGATCGTGTACGGCCCCAAGCAGTTGGGCTCCGCGGAGTACAACAGTTACCGGCTCACCACGGTTACCAATGAACTGAAAACCGACCTCCTTAAAACGGACCTCGCGCCCACGCAAAAGCAACTGCGCGAGGCCTTCGAGAGCCTGCCCCAGGGCCTCAGGATGGCGCCCTTCCATGTGGAGACCGCCGTCTTCCGCTGGGACGACTCGGTGCCGGGGCCGGACGCGCGGCGCATGCTGCAGGCGGAACTGCGGCAGGGGCTTTCGCCCGAGGCCGTCGTGGAAAAACTCGCGCCCTCGATAAAGGGGCTTTCACAGGAGGAGTATGTGCTCGACAGCCGCTACATCTCCAAAGAAGACCCCTACGAGCAGGCCCTGGCCGGCGCGCTCGAAGCGTCCGTCACCGGGTCCTGTGTGCCCGCGCCGGAGGGGCGGAGCGCGCTGTACTATGTTACCCTGAAGGAGGGGGGAGGGCCCCTTACGTTCGAGGAAGGCGCCCTCCTGGGCCGCAACAAGTGGATCAACGACCAGTTTGAAATCTGGCTCGAAAAGCGAATCAAGGCGGCGCGGGTGCGGCGCTGGTTTTAGCAGCCCGCAGCGCGCCTGAGCCGCTCGTCTATCAGGGCGCAGTAGGCGCTGTTCAATTCGAAGCCGACATAATGCCGGCCATGCCGGCGGCACGATACCGCGGTCGTGCCGCTTCCCATAAACGGGTCGAGCACGACGCCCCCGGGGGGGCAGCTGGCGGTCACCATTCTGTCAATAATTTTTAGAGGTTTTTGGGTTGGGTGCGCCTCGCGTTCCGCGTCCTGCCGGTGAAGGCGCGGCACCGACCAGAGGTCCTTCGGGTTGCAGCCCAACTCGAGCCACTTTGCGCCGGCGAACCTTGCGCGGGCCCGCGCTTTTTTCGTGTCAGGGTCGTAAGGGATACGGACAGAGTCCAGGTCAAAATAGTAGCGCCGCGTTTTCGCGAAAAACCCGATCGTATCGTGCACCGACGAGTAGGAGCGGACGCTCCCCCCCATGCTGGGGACGCGCCTGTCCCAAATGATCTCGTTGATCATCAGGAGGCGCTTTTTGATATACGAAAAAATTTCAGGCGAGTACTGCCAGGTCAAAAAAAGATAAAAACTGCCGCTGTCTTTTAGGGTGGGGAGGACGGCATCGATCCAACTATACGACCAGGCCAGATAGTCGGCGGGCCGCAGTTTGTCAGAATCGTTGCCGTAATCCTTTCCAAGGCAATAGGGCGGATCCGCGATGATTAAGTCCACGCTTTCACCGGGAACCGCCCCTATCCTTTTTATTACGTCATCGTTGAAAATCGTGTCGAGGTACCGCTCAGCCATACACCGCGATCATCACGCCCGCGGCAATGGCCGTGCCGATAACGCCGGCCACGTTGGGGCCCATGGCGTGCATCAGCAGGAAGTTGCCCGGGTCGTACTGCTGGCCGACCTTGTTGGCGACGCGGGCCGCCATGGGCACCGCGCTCACGCCGGCGCTGCCTATGAGCGGGTTGATCTTTTCTTTTAGGAAGAGGTTCATGATCTTCGCGACGCAGATGCCCGTGGCGGTGGCGATGCAGAAGGCCACCAGCCCCATCACCACTATGATGAGGGATGAGGGGTTGAGGAACTTCTCCGGTGTCATCTGGCTGCCCACGCCGAGCGACAGGAACATCGACACGATGTTCATCAGTTCGTTCTGCGCGGTTTTGGACAGCCGGTCTACCACGCCGATCTCCCGCAGGAAGTTGCCGAACATGAGGCAGCCGATGAGCGGCGCCGCCGAGGGGATGAGCAGCAGGGTGAGGGAAAAGACCAGCAGCGGGAAGATGACTTTCTCGGTGCGGGAAACAGGTCGCAGTTGGCGCATCTTGATGAGGCGCTCTTTTTTGCTCGTGAGCAGTTTCATGATCGGCGGCTGGATGATAGGCACGAGCGCCATGTACGAGTAGGCCGCCACCGCGACCGTGGCCAGCAGGTGGGGCGCGAGTTTTGCCGCAATGTAAATGGTGGTGGGGCCGTCCGCGCCCCCGATGATCGCCACGGAGCAGGCTTCTTTTAAGTTGAAGGCAACGCCCGGCAGGAAGTTGGCTACCGCGATGAAGAAGAGCGTACCGAAGACGCCGAACTGCGCGGCCGCGCCGAGGATGGCCGTCTTCGGGTTGGCGATGAGCGGGCCGAAGTCCGTCATGGCCCCTATGCCGATGAAAATGATGAGCGGGAAGAACTCGTTGCCCACGCCGCTCTCGTAGATGATGTTGAGGAAGCCGTGCGGAGCCGCGCCCATGCCGGCAAAGGGGATGTTCACGAAGATGGTGCCGAAACCGATGGGGATGAGCAGCAGCGGCTCAAAGCCTTTCACCGCGCCGAGGTAGACGATGAGGAAGCCGACGAGTACCATGAGCAGTTCCTGCCACCCGAACACGGTGATGGGCTGGCCGGACGGCGTTTCGCCGCTGAGTTTGTCGGTAACGAACGCGTAGATGCCGGTCGTTTCGAGTATGTTCCGCGCGAAACTCTTCAGCGAGACCTCCGGCAGGCCGGCGCTGCCGGGGATGATGCCGTCGGGGTTGCGGAACGACGGCAGTTCGTCACTCGCGGGCGCGGCCGTCTGCGCCTGCGCCCGCGCGCTAAAGACGGCGCTTGCAAGCGAGACCCCCATCCACACGACCGCGATGACGAGGCAGATTTTGAACACGAGCATGGGCTCTTTTTTCAGATTGAGCATATCCCCTCCGTTTAGCCGACCTCGGCCAGTGGCTGCTGCGAGGCTACCTGGGTGCCGGTGGACACGAGGAAGTGCACTTTCCCCGCGCTCGCGGCCTTTATTTCCAGTTCCATCTTCATCGATTCAAGGATGATGACCGTGTCGCCCTCCTTGACCGCGCCGCCTTCCGCCGCCGCGTAGCGCAGCACCGTGCCCGCCACCGGCGCCAGGATAGCGGCACCGCTGCCTGACGGGGCCGACGCCGCCGGCGCCGGAGCGCCGCCCGCTGCCGGAGCGCCGCCTGACGCGGGCGCGATAGCCACGGTGCCTGCCGGCGCCACCACGACGTTGTAGTTCACCCCGTCAACATTGACCGAGTACTTGGACGCGGAGCCCGCGCCCGCCGGAGCCGCGGGGGCGGCCTTCACCACAAAGGACGCGGAATCCACCGGGCCCTTGTCGCGGTTCTTGAAGAACTCGGGCGCCACCTTGGGGAACATCGCGAAACTGAGGATGTCCTCCGGGCTCTTCGCGCCGGCCTTCTTCGCCTCGTCCGCGATCTTGTCATACTCGTTGGCGATCTTGTCCGCGGGGCGGCAAGAGAGCGCCTCGTCGTACTTCATCTGCGCGAGCGCCTTCTTTCGCAGGTCAGCGTTCACCTCGGCCGGGGTCGCGCCGTAGCGCCCCGTGACCAGGTCCGCGGTCTCGTTCGTGATCTTGTTGTAGCGGCCGAAGAGCACGTTGAACACGGCCTGGGTCCCCACGATCTGGCTGGTGGGCGTGACCAGCGGGACATAGCCGCAGTCCTTCTGGACTACCGCGATTTCCTTCAGCACCTCGTCGATTTTGCTGGAAGCGCCCTGCTCCTTCAACTGGTTTTCCATGTTGGAGAGCATACCCCCGGGCACCTGGCTCACGAGGATGCGCGTGTCCGCGCCCAGGAAACTGGACTCGAACTTCGCGTACTTTTTGCGCACCTCGCGGAAGTACGCGGCGATTTCGAGCAGCAGTTTGATGTCCAGGCCCGTATCGTATTCGGTGCCTTTGAACATCTCGACCACGGTTTCCGTGGGGCTGTGACTCGTCCCCATCGACATGGACGAGATCGTCGTGTCGAGAATCTCCGCGCCGGCCTCCGCGGCCTTGAGCAGCGTCGCGACCGAAAGACCGGTGGTGGCGTGCGAGTGAATTTCGACCGGCAGGTTGACCTTTGCCTTTATCGCCTTGACAAGATCGAAGGTCTCGTAAGGCTTTAAGAGGCCGGACATATCCTTTATGCAGATCGAATCCGCGCCGAACTCCGCGTAGCGCTTCGCCAGGTCCGCGTACACTTCTTTCGTGTGGTACGGGGTCGTGGCGTACGAGATCGCCATCTGCACGTGCTTGCCGGTTTTTTTGGCCGCTTTTGACGCGCGGTCCAGGTTGCGGGGATCGTTGCAGGCGTCGAAGATGCGGAACACGTCCACACCGTTCTTCGCGGCCGCTTCGACGAAGCGATCCACCACATCGTCCGCATAGTGCCGGTACCCGAGCAGGTTCTGCCCGCGCAGGAGCATCATGATCGGGGTGTGGGGCAGCGCCTTTTTGAGTGAGCGCAGGCGCTCCCAGGGGTCCTCGTTGAGGAAGCGGAGACAGGAATCGAAGGTAGCGCCCCCCCACGCCTCCAGCGCGAAAAAGCCCGCCTTGTCGAGATTGGCGCAGGCGGGAAGCATATCCGCGGTGGTCATACGGGTGGCAAAGAGCGATTGGTGCGCATCCCGCAGGACGAGGTCAGTAAGTTTGACTTTTGCCATAGTGATCTCCTACTTCCGTTCCGATTCGTACGTGTTTACCGCCGCGGTGATAGCGGCAGCCACCGCCGCGGCCCGCGCCGGACTTGCGGCCGCGGGCGCCGGCGTCGGCGCGGTTACGTCTTTGTCCGCGCCCAGTGCGTGAACAATCTTTCCCATGAGGGTAACGCAGATGATCATCACCACAAGGAAGCCGAATACGACCCCCATACCGAGCAGTGTGAGCACGCCGCTTTGACCCAGCATATCGAAAATGGTCATAGTTTCTCCTTTGAAACGTTTGATGGGGATAGCCTAGCGGAAAGAGGGGGAAGTGTCAAGAGGCGCGGCAGCGCAGCCGCGCGATGGCTTGTCATTCCGCGGATTGACCGCGGAATCTACTCTCGCGGGGCAGGGGGCGGCCGGTGAGACATTCTCTCGCAAGGGGCGGGGGAACCTCTCCCTGCGGGGCAGGGGACGGCCGGGGAAAATGACGCGGGATCGACCGGATTTAACCGCGAATTACGCGAATTAGGGGGAAAGGTATACCTTGCCCACAACTTCGTTGCTAACGAATTACGCGAATTATCACGAATACTTTTGTATTATTCGCGTTCATTCGCTCCATTCGCGTAATTCGCGGTTACCTCCTAACCAGGCCACCCATGGCGCGGCGGGGCGTGTGTGCCTTACTGTTATGAGCGCAAAAATGGGTTACAGATAAGCATACTATAGTGGAACAACTTGACAAGCAGTTGCTATTATAGTATAGTGTCTATATGGCATACTCAATCGATACACGGGAGATAGCCCTGCGGTACTTGGAAACGCACACCTATCAGAATAC
>JAISTO010000214.1 GCA_031272575.1 Treponema sp.
GCCATCGGGCGCTGTACCGACTGCGTCATGGTGGTCGACGGCGAGGCGAACGTGCGCACCTGCGTGACGCCGCTGCGGGAAGGCATGCGGGTGGAGACGCAGATTGGTGCTGGCACCACCGGCGCTGGCGCCGCCGGTGCAGGCACCACCGGCGCCGGCACCACCGGCGCTGGCGCCGCCGCCGGCGTGGGGGCATCATGACGCGATACGACGTGGTGATAATCGGCGCGGGACCGGCGGGGCTTTCGGCCGCCGTCGAATGCGCCCGGCGCGGCCTCAAAACCGTGGTCTACGATGAAAACGAAAAGCCGGGCGGCCAACTCTTCAAACAGATACACAAGTTTTTCGGCTCGCGGGAGCACAAGGCCAAACTGCGCGGCATCAAAATCGGCGAGGAACTTCTGGCGGAAGCGGCCAAAAGCGGGGCCGAGGTGGTGCTGAACGCCGTGGTAACGGGCATCTTCGGCGAAAACGAAGTGACCGTGCGCGTAGGAGAGCGCATGATTCACCGAAAAGCCGACATCATCATCGCGGCCTGCGGCGCGAACGAGAACATGGTGCCGTTTGAAAACTGGACGCTGCCCGGCGTCATGGGGGCAGGCGCCGCGCAGACGCTGATGAACCTCCACGGCATCCGGCCCGGGAAAAGAATTGTCATGCTGGGATCGGGCAATGTGGGCCTGGTGGTAAGTTTTCAACTTTTGCAGGCCGGCTGCGAGGTGCTGGCCGTGGTGGACGCCCTGCCACGCATCGGCGGCTACGGCGTACACGCGGCAAAGATTGCGCGCGCCGGGGTGCCCTTTTTCCTCTCGCACACAATCGTGCGCGCCTGCGGCAAAAACCGCGTGGAGTCCGTCGTTATCTGCGAGGTGGACAAAGACTTCCGCGTCGTGCCCGGCAGCGAAAAAACCTTTGACGCCGACACGGTGTGCCTTGCCGCGGGGCTTTCGCCCCAGTCGGCGCTCTGCGCCATGGCCGGCTGCGAGATGAAAGACGGCGCGCCGGTGGTGGACGAGTGGGGTCAAACGTCCGTGCCCGGCGTCTTCGCGGCCGGCGACGTGTCCGGCATCGAGGAGGCAAGTTCCGCCATGATCGAAGGGCGGCTTGCCGGCCTTGCGGCGGCGGCGAAACTGGGCTTTATCACCTTCGAGGAGCGCGGCGCGGCCGCCCAGCCCCTGCGCGCTTCGCTCGAAAAACTGCGCGCGGGGATGTTCGCCCCGCGGAACCGCGGCAAAACCATAACGCACACGGACGAGGGGGTGCCGGTGTCGGCGCATCTCTTGCGGAACGGCTTTTTATCGGACGAGGAAGTGCTCGCCTACCCGGGCGCGGCGGCGTGGACGGCAGAAAAACTGCCACGGGGCATTTTCCCGGTGGTCGAGTGTACGCAGAACATCCCCTGCAATCCGTGCTCTGACGCCTGTCCGCACGGCTGCATCGTCGTCAAACCGGACCAGATTACCGCGCTGCCCGCAATCGACACGGCGAAAACCTGCGCCGGCTGCGGCCTCTGCGTGGCCGCCTGTTCCGGCCAGGCGATTTTCCTCCTCGACACGCGGGAGCGGGATTTTTGCAGCGTAACCCTCCCCTACGAGTTTCTGCCGCTGCCAAAGGCCGGGGATACCGGAGAAGCGCTCGGGCGGGACGGCCGGAAAGTCTGCGACGCGGAAGTGCTGCGGGTGCGGACTGCGGCAGCCTTCGACAAGACGACCCTTTTGACCATAAAAGTGCCGGCGCGGTTCGGTATGCGGGCGCGATTTTTCGCGCCGCGCTTTCTCGCGGCGGACAAAGCGGGAGTTGAGCCATGAAAACGGAACGCGTAAAAAGCGCCGTCCCCTTTGAAAGCCGCGGCGGCGACGACCTTATCATCTGCCGCTGCGAGGAAATCACCCAGGGTGAAATCCGCCGCGCCATCTACGATGGGCTGCTGACGATAACGGAACTGCGCCGCTTTCTGCGCGCGGGATGCGGCCTCTGCCAGGGACGCACCTGCGCCCGCCTGGTCAAGGGCATACTCGCGCGGGAACTGGGGCAGCCCGCGGGCAGCATCGCGGACGCGACGGCGCGTTCCCCGGCGCGGCCCGTGGAGATGCGTGTCCTGGGGCGCAACCTCGCGCAGGAAGACGCAAAGGAGGGGCTAAGCTATGCCTGACACTCAGGACGTACTCATCGTTGGCGGCGGCATCATCGGGGCTTCCTGCGCGTACCACCTTGCCAGGCGGGGCCTCTCCGTGACGGTGCTGGAAAAAAACGACACGCTCGGCGACGGCGGCTCGTCACGCAACGGCGGCGGCGTACGCCAGTCGGGGCGCGACCGCCGCGAGATGCCGCTTGCGATGTACGCGGTAGAACACCTGTGGCCGTCTCTGAGCGACGAACTGGGCGTTGATGTTGAATACTGTCAAAAGGGCAATCTGCGCCTGGGCAAAACCGAGGCGCACCGCAGGATACTCGAGGCGCTCACGGAGGCGGGCGCCAGGCAGGGCCTGGGCGTGAGCATGATTTCCGGGGAGGAGGCGCGGGACATCAACCCCTGGCTTTCGCGGGATGTTTTCTGCGCGAGTTGGTGCCCTACCGACGGCCACGCCAATCCGCTTGCGGCAACGCTGGGTTTTTACAAGCGCGCGCGGGAACTGGGCGCGCGGTTTATTTCGGGCGAGAAGGCGCTGCGCATCGAGAAGCTGAAGGGCGCGGCGCGGCGTGTCGCGGCTGCGGGCGGCGTCTACGAAGCGCCGGTCATCATTGTGGCGGCGGGCCTGGGGAGCCGGCCGCTGGCGCAGAGCGTCGGTCTTGATGTGCCCATGCAGCCGGTGCTGCTCGAGGCGCTGGTAACGGAAACCGCGCCGGATATGTTCCCGCAGATGCTGGGCACGGCGATGGCGGATTTCTACGGGCACCAGGCGGCCAACGGTTCCTTTGTCTTCGGCCTCAAGTCGGGCTACGAACCCTACGCCGTCTACACCGAAGACAAAACAGAAGCGCGCTCATCGAGCGCGTCGGCGTCGGCGGCCTGCCGGAGCATCGAGGGCTACTTCCCCGCGCTTGCGAACATCAAAGTTCTGCGCGCCTGGGCCGGCTGGATGGACGACTGCGCCGATCATGTGCCGGTGCTCAGTTTTGTGGATGAAGTGCCCGGCCTCATTCTCGCCTGCGGATTTTCCGGCCACGGCTTTGGCATCTCGCCCTGCGTTGGAAAACTGCTCGCCGAACTGGCCGCCGGGGAAGCGCCCTGCCGGGATATTAGCGCGTTTCGCTACGACCGTTTTGTCGTACAATAAAAAAGGAGGAATAGAATGGAAAACAGAAAAACTATCGGACTCTTTAGCGCAATCTGCATCTGCGTGGGTCTGATTGTGGCGTCGAGCTGCCTTCTGTCGCTGGGACAGGGCATGGGGCTCGCCGGGAAATGGTTTGTGTTGTCAATCGTGATGGTCAGCGTTTTGAACATGACGCTGGCCCTCAGTTTTGGCGAACTCAACGCGCTGATGCCGGACATGGAGGGCGGGCTCGGCCAGTTTACCAAGGTGGGGCTGGGGCCGGTGCTGTCGATCATCTCGAACATATCGGCCTATGTCATCGTGAGTTTCCTGGCCGGCTCGGTGGAAATAGCGATGTGCGCCATGATACTGAACGAGGTGTTTTTCCCGGCCATCCCCGTGCCGGTGATAGGCGCCGCCGTTGTGTTGATACTGGCCGCGGTCAACTACCTCGGCATCAACATTTTTTCGCGTGTGCAGAACTTTGTGGTGGCCGCGTTGGTGCTCTCGCTTGTGGCGCTGGGCGTCATCAGTTTCTTCAAACTGGGCACCGGCGAACTGGTCGACAAGACGCTGGAAGCCCCGCCGGCACTGGGCGGCTTCTCCGGCGCCCTCAGCCTGACCGCGCTGGCGTTCTGGCTCTTTATCGGCGTCGAGTTCATCATCCCGCTTTCCAAAAACCTGATCCGCCCGAAACGCAACGTGCTGCTTGCCATGTCGCTGAGCATACTGCTCCTCTGCGTGATTCAATCGGTGCTGGGCACGGGCATGACCAACTATGTCACCTGCGCCGAACTGGCCAGTGCCGAACTGCCGCACATGGTCTTCGCCAACAAGGTGCTCGGCGAGGCGGGCAGTTTGTGGATGGGCATCATCACGATTCTGGCGGCCATCAGCACCGCGAACACGCTCTTCGGCACGGTCCCCGCGATGATGTGCGGCATGGCAAAGAACGACATGCTGCCCGCGATCTTCGCGAAAAAGAATCGCTTTCATGTTAACGTCGCGGGGATAGCCCTCATAGGCGGCGGCTTTCTCGTCATGGTGACGACAGGCCTTACCCAGTCGGCGGGCCTCATCAATATGCTGCTTGCGGCGTCCTGCTTCTGGCTCACCTCGTACATTCTGGTGAGTATCACCGTGCTGGTACTGCGCCGCCGCTACCCCGACCTTCCGGCGCGCGACAAGCGCCTGACGCTCGGCGGCGTCCCGCAGTATTTGTGCATCGCGGGCGACCTCTACATGATTTGGCACATCGCGGAAGGCGACGACCGCATCCTCATCTACAAGATTTTCGCGGTGCTCCTGGTCGTACTCACCGCGTTCGCGTGTTTTTGGGTGAAGGGCATAAAAAAGCAGGCGCTTTTCCGCCCGGCCGACATTCACGAGGTCATGGCGCAGGAATAAGGGGCCGGCGGCCTGCCCGCCTCCCTTCCCCCCGACCCCCGTGATCCGCTATACTCTCGGAACACGGGAACGAGATGGAATCCAAACAACGATTTACCGCCTCTGCCGCGCGGGCGCTGCGGGACGAGATCGCGGAGGCCGGGGGGAACGAGGTCTTTGCCGCGGGCTGGCTCGACGAGGAGGGGCGGGTCGAGCGGGTCGCGGTGGGGGCGCGGGGGAACAGCGGCGCGGTACTGGCGCGCGATGCGGCGGGCGGCAGGGAGGGCTTCGAGAGCGACTGGGACAGCCCGCCTGATGTCTACATTCACAACCATCCCTCTGGCGCGCTCGAGCCGAGCAGCAACGATCTCCACCTGGCCTCCATGGGGGCGAAGCAGGGCATAGGGGCCTTCATCGTAGACAACGAGGTGACGCGGGTCTACGTGATCGCGGAGCCGGTCCGGCGCAGGCAAAAAGTCAGCCTCGACGAAGAGGAGATTCTGGGCGCGCTGCAGGCGGGGGGCGCGGTGGCACAGCGCCTCCCCTCGTACGAGCCGCGCGAGGCCCAACTCGGCCTTATGCGGCTCGTGATAGCGGGCTTCAACAACGACGCGCTCGTGGCGGCGGAGGCGGGCACCGGCGTGGGCAAGTCCTTCGCGTACCTGCTGCCTGCGCTCCGTTTCGCCGCGGCAAACAACGAGCGGGTGGTCATCTCGACCGCGACTATCACCCTGCAGCAGCAATTATTCGAAAAGGATATCCCGCTCGTCCAAAAGGCGCTTAAGGTGGACACGAAGGCCGTGCTCGTGAAGGGCCGCGGCAACTACCTCTGCCTCCGCCGGCTGGACGACGCCTTTGCGGAGGGCGCGCTCGACGACGAGGAGCGGCAGTGCCTCGACGCGCTTCAGGCCTGGGCCAGGACGGACAGCGGCGGCAGCCGCTCGTCCCTCTCCTTCGTGCCGCCCGAGAGCGTATGGCAGCGGGTCTGCTCGGATGCGGACCTCTGCATGGGCATGGGATGCCCCGCGCGCGAGAGGTGCTTCGTCATGCGGCTGCGCAAGGAAGCGAGCGAGGCCGGCATCATCGTGGTGAACCACCACCTGCTCTTTGCGGACCTTGCCGCAAAGAGCGCCGGGGCAGGCTACGACAGCGCGGCCGTGCTGCCCCCCTTCAGGCGGGTCATCGTGGACGAGGCGCACACCATCGAGGACTCGGCCACGTCCTTCTTCTCCCAGGAGATGAGCCGCATGGGGGTCTTTCGGCAACTGGGCCGGCTCTACCGGCGCAAACGGGCGGGCCGCCGCGAGGGGCTGCTCCCGCGCCTCGCCGCCTACCTCCCCACCACCGAAGCGGACGCGCTCTTCGGCGGGCCTGACGGAGGCGCGGCTGACGGCAAGGCAGGGGCGCTCATTCAGGACATACGGGACGCCGCCGAAACGCTCGACCGGGCCGCCCTCGAACTGTGCGGCGCCGGGGCCTTCCGCCTCGTGCCCGCGCGGGAAGCGGTCCTGTCAGATTTCCTCTTCCCTCATTTCGCCGCGCTCCGCAAAAAACTCTCCGCCCTTGTGGCGCTTATCAAGGATATGCTTGAGACCACCCAGGAACGGGATGAAGCGAAAAGCGCGGCCTATCAGAACGCGGCCTGGGAAATAAAGGCGATAGTCCGCCGCCTCGAGGAAATGCTTTCCCTCTGCGGGGCCTTCCTCGAATTTGTGAGCAAGCCGGATGACGTCCTCTGGATGGAAAAACGGACCAGCCGGAACAAGGCTGACGCGTGGGTAGTCTTCACCCAGACCCCGCTGAACCTCGCGCCGGCCCTGCGGGAGAGCCTCTTCAACCCCGCAAAAACCGCGGTGTGCCTTTCCGCGACGCTGACGAGCGCCGCTTCCTTCGACTACTGGGCAAGCCGCTCCGGCTTTGCCCTTGCCGAGGACCGGGAGCGGCTCTGCGGCGTCTTCCCCTCGCCCTTCCCGTACGAGCGCGCCGTCCTCCTGGCCGTCCCGGAAAGTGCCCCGCTCCCGGGCGAGGCCGGTTTCACGGACTTCGTCAACGAGGCGGCCGCGGCCCTGGCCGAGACCGCCGGCGGCTCCGCGCTGGTCCTCTTCACCTCGTACGAGGCCCTGCTGAGCGCCTGGGAAGCGGGCAGGGAGCGCCTCGAGGAGCAGGGCATACGCGTCCTCAAGCAGGGTGACGATGACCGCGGCCGCCTGCTGCAGACCTTCCTTACGGACGAGAGCAGTGTGCTCTTCGCCACCGACTCGTTCTGGGAAGGCGTCGACGCGCCCGGAGACACCCTGCGCCTCGTCATCCTCTGCCGCCTCCCCTTCCGCAGTCCCAACGACCCGGTCTTCGAGGCCCGCTGCGAGCGCATCGAGGCCGCGGGCGGCAGCGCCTTCATGCAGTTGTCCGTGCCGGAAGCGGTGGTAAAATTCAAGCAGGGCTTCGGCCGCCTCATGCGCCGCTCGAGCGATCACGGCGTGGTCGCGGTGCTGGACGCCCGCATCCTCAAAAAGCGCTACGGGGCCTTCTTCCTCCGCTCGCTCCCGCAGACCCGCACCTGTTTCGGCGATATGCCGGCTATCCTGCGCGCGGTGGAGGGCTTCCTGTTTTGAGGCCGTCAGGCCGTCACTCCCACAGGGCGCTCAGCGGCAGGACGAAGATGCGGTCTTCAGCCTTGAATGCCTGCGCGCCGGTGTAGAACACAAAGCCCGCTTTAAAGGCAGTGCCCGCGAAAGCGCGCAGCGCGGAAAGGCCGCTAAACACGTCAGGGACGGTCCTGCTTCCGGTCTTGATTTCAAAGCCATAGACTGAGCCATCGTGGGTTTCGATGATGAAGTCGACTTCCTTGCCGTCATGGGTGTGCCAGTGGCCGGTAAGGAATGTGTCGTCAATCCACGAAAGGTCTTTAAAAATCTCGGTGACGGTAAAAGATTCCAAAAGATGCCCAAACTCGGTGAGCGTGGAAGGCTCCTTCGCGTTGAGTTTTTCCGTAGTAACACCGAGCAGTCGGGAAGCGATTCCCGAATCCAGAATGTGTATCTTTGGTTTCGCGCCCACGATTGATCTTAATGTCCGGCCCCAGGCGGGAAGTTCGTAGATCATAAAAACGTCTTCGAGTAATTGCAGATAGTCCCTGGCAGTGGAAAAGTCGATAGCCGCCGCCGCCGCCGCCCTTTCCACCGTAAGAATCTGCGCGGTCTGCGCGGCAACGTAGCGCAGCAGCGCGGAGAGCCCCCGCTTGTTCCGGATCCTCGCCACACCGGGGATATCCCGTTCCACAATTTGCCGAAGGTAATTGTCGAACCAGCGGTTCCGGGCCGTGCCCTCGCGCTGCACCGCCAGAGGAAAGCCCCCCTTCGTTATTCGGGCGGCGTAGCCCTCCCGTGTTTCGGTGTGGGGTTTTTCCCTGATCCTTTCCACGGTCCCGGCCGGATCCGCGATCAGTTTCGCAATCAGATCAGGCTGGGTCCCCGCCATTTCAGACTGGGAAAAGGGGTATATCTCCATGCGGTGGAGCCTGCCGGTAAGGGACTGGACACTCCCCGGCAGGGCATTGTGCCGCGTCGAGCCTGTCAATATGAACTGACCGGGGCGGCAGGACACGTTCATTCGCTCCTTTATGGCATCCAGGATGGCGGGAACCCGCTGGTACTCGTCAATCAGGACCATCCCGCTTTTAGTGGAAGGCCGCGGTCTCGTGTAGAAGCCGGGGTCCCGGGCCGCGTCATCCCGGATTGGCTGGTCGTCGAGGTCAAAGACGACCGTTTGGTAGCGGGCAGCCAGAAGATGCAGCGCGGTAGATTTGCCGGAGGCACGGGGGCCATCCAGCAGAATAACCGGCTCTTCCCGGGAGCGGGCATAAACAACGTCGTTTATCCTCCGCCCGATAGTGGTAATATCCATAAAATCAGTATACCTTATTCCAACTTTTTTTGCAAGGTTGTTCCTACTTTTTTATAGTTCTTATTCCCAACTTTTTTAGCGTCTTATTCCCACTTTTTTGTGTATCTTATTCCAACTTTTTCAGATAAGTTATTCCTACTTTTTCTGATGTCTTATTCCCACTTTTTTAGACAGGTTATTCCCACTTTTTCTGACGATTTTTGTCGTTGAATCTGCCCTGTCCGGCTGCCGTCAGCAATTCTCATTTTCCTCTCACAGAGGCACAGAGTAACCGTCAAATTTCACCACGAAGGCGCAACGGAAACGCAGTTTCCGCAGGCGCACAAAGGGATTTTGAGTGACCTACATTTAGAGGATTTTGACAACTTACAAAATCAGATGATTATTTCCCCCCCCTCGGGCACCTGCCGTTGCAAGCAACGGTCGGTGCAAGCAACGGTCGTGGCAAGCAACGGTCGTTGCAAGCAACGATTCGCCTTTGTGGTGGTTTTATTAGCCGAACGACTATCGATCTAAATTTGACCGATAGTTTTTTCTTAAATCTGATGCGTAAATGTAAAATTGCTGGGCTGCCGTGCCCCCTTGACTTTTTCTCTAAAATTTACTATACCTGCCGATAATGGTTGGATTCCGCGCTTAAAGCGCGGAATGACGGCTTCGTGCCCGCGAGGGGGGGGGCTTCGTCCCTGCGAGGGGCGTTTATTGGGGAATGCCTATGAGTAGCGTGTTGTCGTGTTCACAAACGCGCGCCCGCTTTTTTAGTGGGCGCCCGCCTTCTCGATCTGCAGACGGTGCGTCCGTTCTTGCGCCCGCGGCGCTTGCGCTCACGCTCGTTCTGCTTTTGGTGAGGTGTCCGGCCCCCGACGCCGCGGACACCCCCGTGCCTGTCATTTCGGCGGTGGCAGTCACGATAAGCGATGACGGCACTACGGTGACGATAAACTTCACGTCGACCAGGGCGGGGACCTACTATATCGTTGTGTGTCCTGCCACACCGTTTGCCCCGACAAGCGGCGCCCAGATCGAGAGCAGTTATAGTGCGGCGGATGTCAAGGCTTCGGCGCCGGCGAGTGCCGGTGTCAACACGGCAGGTCTCAGCGGCCTGAGCACGGGGACGGCGTACCAGGCCCACGTAACGGTGAAGGACGCGGCGGGCAGATATTCAAACGTCTGGTCAGAAAGTTTCACGCAAGAGTCCTACCTGATCACTTACCACCTGAACGGGGGAAGCGGCGCGGTTGATACCGCCTACACGAGCGCGCAGTTGCCCTTTACGCTGCCCACAGCGCCAACGGTGAACCGGACGGGCTATACCTTCGGCGGCTGGTACGGCAGCAGTGCCTTGAGCGGGAGCGCGGTAACGCAGATAGCGGCGGGGAGCACGGGGAATAAGGAGTTCTGGGCCAGGTGGACGGGGAACCAGTACACCGTTACATTCAACGCCAACGGCGGAGACGCGGCGCCGAACCCTGTCTCAAAGAGCGTTACTTACGGCGACCCCTACGGCGAACTGGCAGCAGTGAGCCGGACGAACTACACCTTCGCGGGCTGGTTCACCGGCGCCGCGGACGGGACGCAGGTAACGGCGGACACGACGGTGAGTATCACGGCGAATCAGACGCTGTATGCCCACTGGACGGTGAAGACGGTGGACACGTACACGATCACTTACCACCTGGACGGCGGAAGCGGGGCGGATGATACCGCCTACACGAGCGCGCAACTGCCTTTTACGCTGTCTGTGCCCGTCCGGCCGGGCTATAGCTTCGGCGGCTGGTACGACAACAGTGCCTTGAGCGGGAACGCGGTAACGCAGATAGCGGCGGGGAGCACGGGGAATAAGGAGTTTTGGGCCGGGTGGACGATAAGCCAGTACACCGTTACATTCAGCGCCAACGGCGGGGGGACGCCGAGCCCCGCGTCAAAGAGCGTTGTTTACGGCGACCCCTACGGTGATCTGGCAACAACGAACCGGATGGGCTGCTCCTTCGCGGGCTGGTTCACGGAAGCCGTCGGGGGGACAGAGGTTACGGCGGACACGACGCTGAGCATCATGGCGAATCATACGCTCTACGCCCACTGGACCTTGGACACGTACACGATCACGTACCACCTGAACGGCGGAAGCGGGGCGAGCGACAGCACGTATACCTTTGAGAGCGCGGCGATAAAGCTGCCTGTACCCGGCCGGCCGGGCTACAGCTTCAGCGGCTGGTACGGCAACAGCGACCTGAGCGGGAACGCGGTAACGCAGATAACGGCGGGGAGCACGGGGAACAAGGAGTTCTGGGCCATGTGGACGGCAAACCAGTACTCCGTTACGTTCAACGCCAACGGCGGGGGGGCGCCCAACTTCACTTCCAAGCGGGTGCTCTACGGCGCGGCTTACGGCGAACTGGCAACGGTGAGCCGGACGGACTACACCTTCGCGGGCTGGTACACGGAGGCCGGCGGGGGGACGGAGGTTACGGCATCAACAATCGTCACCATTACGTCGAGTCAGACGCTGTACGCCCACTGGGCGGCGAGTACGTACACGTACACCGTTACATTCAACGCCAACGGCGGAGACGCTGCGCCCGTCCCCGCTTCCAAGCAGGTGACCTACGGCACGGCTTACGGCGATCTGGCGACGGTGAGCCGGACGTACTACACCTTCGCGGGCTGGTACACGGCGGCCGGCGGGGGAACGGAAGTAACGGCATCAACAGTCGTCGCCATTACGGCGAATCAGACGCTGTACGCCCACTGGACGGCGATTGGCTACACGATCACGTACCACCTGAACGGCGGAAGCGGGGCGAGCAACAGCACGTATACCATTGAGAGCGCGGCGATAACGCTGCCCACGGCGCCGACGGTGAACCGGGCGGGCTACAGCTTCGGCGGCTGGTACAGCAACAGTGCCTTGAGCGGGAACGCGGTAACGCAGATAGCGGCGGGGAGCACGGGGAACAAGGAGTTCTGGGCGAAGTGGACGGGGAACCAGTATACCGTCACCTTTAACGCCAACGGCGGGGGGACGCCAAGTTTTGTTTCCAAGCAGGTGACCTGCGGCGCGGCTTACGGCGATCTGGCAACGGTGAGCCGGACGGACTACACCTTCGCGGGCTGGTACACGGCGGCGAGCGGGGGGACGGGGGTTACGGCATCAACAATCGTCGTCATTACGGATAATCATATACTGTACGCCCACTGGAATGTGAATTTGGAGGAGCAAAAGGCGATGGTGTCTATCCCCGGGATGACCGTGACGGGCAGCGGTTCCAGCGGCGTGTTCATCGCGGGCAGGAACGTCACTCTGAGCGCGTTTAAGATCGCCAGGTACGAGACGACCTACGAGGTGTGGTATGAGGTGAAGACCTGGGCGGCGAGCCGCGGGTACACGTTCACCAACGCCGGACGCGAGGGCCGCGATGGCACAGACGGCGCTGCGCCGACGATCGGGGCGAAGACGCATCCTGTGACGATGGTTTCGTGGCGGGACAGCGTTGTGTGGTGCAACGCATACAGCGAGATGACCGGGAAGACGCCGGTGTACTACAGTGATTCGGGGTACAGCACGGTGATAAAGGCGCTGGCAGATGATACGGTATATATGAATCCTGGAGCGAACGGCTACCGTCTGCCGACCGAGGCGGAGTGGGAGGCGGCGGCCCGGGGAGGCAATCCGTCGAACACGACGAACTGGGGTTACACGTACGCGGGGAGCAACACGATAGACGACGTGGCGTGGTGGTCCAGCAACAGGCCGGACACGTGTACTTCGCCGATTGGGCAGAAGGCGGCGAACGGGGCGGGCCTGTATGACATGAGCGGGAATGTGATTGAGTGGTGCTGGGACTGGTACGATTCGATAAGTACGGGGACGGTGATCAATCCCACCGGCGCTTCTTCGGGGGGGGCTCGGCATCATCATGTCTACCGGGGCGGCAGTTGGCTCTACGGTGCGTCGACTGCCTGCACCGTGGTTAGACGGGAGAACACCGCCGGCCCGGACACCAAGAACACCGACATCGGCTTCCGCGTGGTGTGCCGCTGAGTTCCGCAGCCCTTCATACCGGGGATGCGTCCGCGTTCCCGCGCCGCTGCTCCCTCCCCCTTTTCTTCGCAGATTGCCAGTAGCGCGGGAAGATGCCGAGCACACCCGGCAGGGCCTTTATTCTTTCGCGGAGGGGGCCGGCGGCGAGGCTGGCAATTGCCCGCAGGCCGCGGTAGACTTTTTCGGAGTAGGGCTGCCACCAGATGCCGCGTTTTGCCGCGGGGAGCGTGTCGTTCACGATGACGCGGGCCTTCAGCATCTCGCGGAAGCCCGCCTCGCCGTGGGTGCGGCCCAGGCCGGACGCGCCGAAGCCGCCCCAGGGGGTTTCGGCAAGGCCGTGGGACATCAGGTGATCGTTCACCAGTACCGCGCCGGCGTTCACCCGCGCGGCGAGGCGCAGGGCGTGCCGCCGCCGCCGCGACCACACGGAGCCGCTAAGCCCGTACGCTGACTCGTTGGCAATGCGCAGCGCGTCTTCGTCATCCTCGGCAAGGATGACGGCCACGACCGGCCCGAAGATTTCATCCCGCATGACCGGCATATCCGCACTCACGTTGACGAGCACCACCGCGGGGAGGTACTTTTCGCCCAGGCCCTCGGGGAGGGGGCTCTGCGCGGCAACCTTCGCCCCCATGCTGAGGCACCGCGCGATCTGCTTCTGCGCGGCCTCTTTCTGCTTGAGCGTCGTCATGGGGCCGATGTCGCAGTCCATGCTATTCCCCAGGCGGAGGGCGCGGGTGCGCGCGCAGAGTTTTTCCAGGAAGGGCTCGTAGACCGCGCGGTGCGCGATGACCCGCTGGACGCCCCCGCAGGACTGCCCCGCGTTGGAAAAGCCCGCCCACACGATGCCCGAGGCCGCCCGGTCCAGATCAGCGTCCGCGCAGATTATTGCCGCGTCGGCCCCGCCCAGTTCGAGCGTGAGCGGGAGGAGCCGGGGCGCGGCGAGCGCCATAAGGCGCCTGCCGGTTTCGCTGGAGCCGGTGAAAAACAGTTTGTCGATGCCGCTTTCAATAAACGCGCCGCCGGCATGGGCGCCGGGCATTTCAATATAGTTGAAAAGCCCCTCCGGCATCCCCGCGCTCTGGAAAATTTTTTCCAGCATACGCCCCACATTCGGCGTGACGGACGCGGTCTTGAGCAGCACCCCGTTCCCGGCCAGCAGCGCCATAACGACTTCGGAAAAGGGTATCGCGAAGGGATAGTTCCACGGCGTGATAATACCCACGACCCCCAGGGGGCTATAGACCATGCGGCTGCTCTTGTTGAACATTAAAAGATGCCGCCCCTGGATTTTTTTGGGAGACATGAACTTTTTCCCATATTTGAGATAATATCCTACCGCGAGGATAGCGGGGAGTACCTCCGTGGCAAGCGCGTCCAGCAGGAGTTTGCCGTTGTCCTGGTGGATGGTCCGCGCAATGTCATCGATATGTCCCGTCAAAAAACGCGCG
>JAISTO010000081.1 GCA_031272575.1 Treponema sp.
GGCGAGAAAATGGGGTTCGCCGCGTTCTCGGCATCGAACAATGTGGTATACATATTCAAAAGTATGTACTACCAGTTCTTCCTTACCGATGTCGTCAAAGTGAGTCTGCCCGCCGCAATGCTGATCTTAACGATCGGCATACTGTGGGACGCGATCAACGATCCGCTCATCGGGTTCTGGGCCGTCAATCGCAAGTTCAAAAACGGGGAACGCGTGCGCCCCTACACACTCTGGTTTTCACTGCCCTGGGCGATTACCGTCGTACTCCTCTTCACCTCCTTCGGCACGACCGGCAAGGTGACGCTGGCCATTGCCATAGCGGTGTACCTCATCTTCGAATTGTTCAACACGATAGTCGGCATTCCCTACAACAGCATGGGCGGCCTCGCAACCAACGTCGACGCTGACCGCCGGTCGATAAACGCGTTCCGCAACCTGGGGGCCTGCGTCGGTTCGGCGGTCGGCGCGGTAGCGAGTCTGCCCCTCTTCAAACTGTTCGGCGCAATGGCCCCTGACGGTACCTGGAATCACCCGCCGCTTGAGCGCGGCTTTTTGTACGACCCGGTGGCCCGCGCGTTTTTGTTCGTGGCGGTCATACTCGGCGTTATTGTGGCCGCGGGCTCCGTGGCGCACTATGTAAGCACCCGCGAGCGTGTGCGGGCAATCGCGGAAGAGGAGCCGCGCCTTTCGCCGCTTGCCATCGCGCGTATGCTCTTCGGGTGCCGCTCCTGGGTCTTCAACACCCTCTACGAAATCTGCTACTTTGTGACCAACACGCTCTTGATGACGTACATCACCTACTACGCAAAATGGGTAATCAACGCCCCGGGCGCGGCAACGCTGATACAGGCGGCCTACCTTTCATCGATGATTGTCACCTCGTTTCTCGTGGGGCCGGTCGACCGGCTGCTCGGCCGCCGCAAGACCATGATGCTCGGCGTCGCCATCGGCCTGGCCGGGAAAATCTGGTTCCTCTTCGAGCCGCTCTCGCGCGGCGCCATTCTGGTCAACGCGGCAGCCATCGGCATCTCGGTGACCATAGCGTTCATCCTCTTCAACACGAACCGCAACAACATCGCGGACATCATCGAGTGGAAGGACGGCCGGCGCCTTGACAGCATGGTCTCCACCGCGGATAATTTCATCAGCAAAATCGCGGTGGCCGGCGTGACGCAGGTGGGCCTCTTCGTGCTGAACACCACCGGCTACAACGCTGACCTGGCGGCGCAGCCCCCCCGCGTAGTAAACGCGATCAACGCCCTGCTCGGCTGGTTCCCCCTGGGCGTCGCTGTGCTCATGCTGCTCGCCGCATTTTTCATCCCAATAGAGAGGGATTTGCGGAGGATAAGGGAGTAGGGGGGGGTGGGGAGTGGCTAGTAGGGAGTAGGGAGTAGGGTGCGCGGCGTTTGCAGATTGCGCGGACTACCGAAACGCTTGACGAGAGCAGGCGCAACCTACGAGCCAAGCGCAAGCCACTCCCTACTCCCCATTCCCTACTCCCCCAACAAAAGGAGTTTTACATGGAAAAAAATTTTTTACCACTGGTCAATTATGAAACCGCTGGTCAGGAAGTTAAACGGGAGTTTGATGACCAGATCGCGAAGAATGGGCGCGTTACCAACATGAAGCGGACCCTGCTGCATAATGTCAGCGCCTTTCGGGTGTACATGGACTGGTACACGCTGTACGATCAGATTACGCCGTTCATCGGCGAGCGGGCCGCGTCGCTTTTTAGCCATGCGATCTCGACAGGAAACCACTGTCTCGTGTGCACGACCTTCTTCCGCAAAATCCTCCTCGACTCAGGCGACAACCCCGACGCGCCCGCGCTGTCTGACACCGAGCGGCTGCTCGTTGACTTTGGCCGCGCGATCGGCACTGACCCGAACGCGGTACCGCAGTCAATCTACGACCGCCTGAAAGCGGCCTTCACGGACGAGCAGATCGTGCTGCTCATCGCCTTTGCCGGCATTATGACCGCGACGAATCTGTTCAACAATGTGGCGAAGGTGCCGCTGGATGAGGTGTTGTATGCGTACGTGGGGGATGGAAAGGGGAGGGTGAATGATGGACGGTGACTTTACCGGCAAAACCGCATTTATTACCGGCGCGGCGCATGGGCAGGGGAGGGCGACGGCGCTGCGCCTGGCGCGCGGGGGCGCGGATATCGCGGCCTTCGACGTGGCGAAGAAGATCGAGTACCCGGCCTACGAGTTCGGGACGAGCGCGGAACTAAGGAGCCTCGCCTCCGAGGTGGAGGCCCTTGGGCGCAGGTGCCGCGTGTTTGCGGGTGATGTGCGAAGCGACGCGGACGTGAGCGGCGCGGTCGCGGAGACCATCGCCGCGTTCGGCCGTATCGACATCCTGTTTAACAACGCGGGCATCTGCGCGTACGCGGAGATCGACACGATGACGGACGAGGCCTGGGACGCGATGATCGGCATCAACCTGAAGGGCCCGATGAACGTGACCCGCCGGGTAGTTCCCCACATGAAGCAGGCGCGTTCCGGCGTGATCATCAACAACTCGAGCGTCATGGGGCTGCGCGGCGGGAATCGGCTCTCGCATTACGTGGCGTCGAAGTGGGGGCTCAGCGGCCTTACCAAAGCCTGGGCCATAGAACTCGCGCCCTGGAACATCCGCGTCGTGTCCATACACCCCACCGGCGTCAACACCCCCATGAACGACGGCCTCGCCGCCATGGAGGGCGCGACCCCCCGCGAGATCGCGGAACGGAGCGCGGGCAACCTGCTGCCGGACACCCCCTGGATCGAGCCTGAGGACACGGCGGAACTGGTCGCCTACCTCGCGAGCAGCCGGGCGCGCTTTGCCACCGGCGCCCAGTTCGTACTCGACGCGGGCCTGCTGAGCCGGTAGGGGGGGGGAGGGGGGTACGAAAGAATCTATCCCCCGGCTCGGCCACGGCGCTTTAGCGCTCGTCATTCCGCGACTTGATCGCGGAATCTGGCGGAGCAAGTTCCGCACTAAAAAGCCCGCGCGGCGCGGACTGAATGAGTATTGAACTTGGCGCTGCCGTACTGGCTGCCATTGGCGAAATTCTGATACCACGCGTTGACGCTGAGGTACTCAGAAGAAGACCAATAATAAGTGCTTGAGAAGCCGCCCAGCCCTTGCGCCTTCAGATTCGTGTACATAAGGGCCAACTCATCCTTGCTCGGCAGAAACCAGTCGTCGTAACCGCCAGCCTCGTAGTCCGCGCAGGCCTGCGCCGCAGGATGAAGATGGTTGTGACCAGTGACAGTCAGCCTTGCCGTGTTATACCCTCCTCCGCCGATGGCCGTTCCAGTAACGCCGCATGTCGTGCCGGATCCGCCCCACGCGTATGCTCCTTCCAGGTCCCCGGGCGCTCCTTCCAAGTCCGCGGGCGCGGCCTCGAAGTAGTGACATTCAACACCATTGTTCCAAAAACCATACGGAGCGACATAGAATATCAGCCCGCCCGCGGGGCCGTCATCGCCGAGTGAGAAGTCCCACTTGGCATACACCGTCATGCCCGCGTCCCCCGCCCAGTTGACTTTACTCACGCCGTTCGGACCAGTCAGTTGAGTGCCGGTTCCGTCATCGCCCGTATACCAGCCGGCGAAGATATGACCGGTTTTTGTAGGCACTGTCAGCGTGTAAGGATAGCCAGGAGTTACCTCCCCACTCACCGCACTGTTCCCCCCATCGGCCCCTTCATAGTCGTAGGTGAGCGTGTAGTGTACTCCCTCCGTAGGTATGAATTCCCCTGACGACCAGACAGCGGCATAATTGCCTCCTCCGTCTTTCACCGTTATATGCGCCTGGTACGCCGTGTCCTTTTCAAGAGCGGCAATGCCCGCTTTTGCGGCGGTGCTTGCGGCTGCGCTGCCTTGCGCTCTCGCTTTCGTGCTGCCGGTAACACCGCCGTTGTACACCGCCTCGAGCGCGGCGCCGTTTGCCGGGGCCGCCGTACCCGAAGGGTACACCACCACGTAGTAAGTGCCTATCTCATTCGAGGTGAACTGCACCGCCGCGGTCGTGCCGGTTGGACTCAATGCGTAATCCGTCACTGAACACAGCGAAAGCGTTGGCCCAACATTGTCAACAAAGGTCAGAACAAGGTCATCTACATCCTGCAAAGGCATGGTGAACGTGTAGGTGACAGCAGCAGGTGCCGCATTCGCGCTGACGGTTTGAGTGAGGTCACCTGTAGTCCTGGTGAGTGTTGCGTTTACGTCGCCGGCCGAACTCAGACCGATGGAGAAGGTTCCCGCAGCCTGTGCCCTGCCGCTGAAAAGTATAGTTGCGGTGATTGTCGTATCCGCCTCCGCCGGACTTGACGGGGAGAACGACACAGAGGGAGTCACACCGTTTTCCGCGCCGTGGGTGGGCGTAGTGATGGTGTAGGTAATTGTTCTCGGAGTGAATTCTTCTGACGACCAGACAGCGGAATAGTTCCCTGCCGCGTCTTGCACCGTGACATGGGCTTTGTATGTCTCCCCCCATGTCAGACCGGTGATGAGTGCGTTCACGGCAGTGTTCGCTTTTGCGCTGCCTTGCGCTATCGCCTGGATCGTATCGTTCACGCCGCCGCGGCATGCATCCTTAACCGCCGCGCCGTTAGCCGGATTGCTGAGCGTCGAAGCGCAGACTACCACCCAGTAGGTTCCCGCTTCGTTAGAGGTAAAGCGCACCGCGGCGCTACTGCTGGATCTGACCTCTACCGACGATTCCAGCCACGACAGTACCGGCGCGGTACTGTCTTTATTGCCGTTGGGACAACCCGACAGCGCGGCCGCGAGCGCGGCAATGAGACAGATGGGATTCTTTTTCATTTGTTTTCTCCTTGCAAATATCGTACGCGTCCACGCGAGTAATTGCATCGATTAGCTCCTAAAAAGTTTGCCCCGCATTACGCGCGGGGGGGGCGGGCGCCCTCTCAACATCGGATTCGGATGAAGCCGGGTAGTGGGAGTTTCAATGTATAAGCAAAGGACGATCCCGGCCATTCTTATGGAAACACCAGCATTTCGCCCTTTCCTGCCTGCCTTCAAATTCTCCTTTGAAAAAGGAGCCAAACGTATTGTTTATTTTGAAGGCCAGATTTTGACTGCATAGTTATCTTCATTATACACGATATTTCCACACTATTGCGCATCAAATTTATTGATAATCGCGCCAACTTTGTAGACAATCGCCCCATTTTGCGTGCCTGTTTTGCTTTCAAAATGAACCAGGGATGAACACGGTCTGTCGTTAGGAAGGAACAGATACCAAATCAGGAATTTGGGATTTCTGGAATATCAGCACGACCATCGTCAACAAAACCAATATGGAGCAACTGCTTTTTCTGCTCGTCAGAAAACTTGATTTGCCATCTTGACTCCATAAACTCAAGCAAGTGCATTCCGCGTTTCAATATCTTCTGCGCCGTCCAGTCCTGTTCACGAGACACCTCAATCTCTGAGTGTGAACCGTGTACATATCCTCTACGAGCCGAAGATGGAGGATCTTTCTTGTCAGGAAAGCTGTCATTTTGCAAAGCAGAATTAATACTTTGGGCAAGCGGCAACATATTTCCCAGCGATGCTGACAGAAACTTAATTTCTCCATCTGTATACTGCCTGAATTGATTGCGCCAATACCATTTTGTCGGCGTTTGAGGGAGTATATGCTCTATCGTAACTTT
>JAISTO010000083.1 GCA_031272575.1 Treponema sp.
TTCGGTTTTAACCGAACTACGCAATCTATTGAAAAAAGGGCCATTTTGGTAGAGATTCCGCGATCAAGTCGCGGAATGACGGTTGGCTCTTTCCTTAACTTGTTGACAGTGCTCCCCACCAACCCCCCTTGACTTTCTTACAAAAATGTAATAAAATCCCCGTATGACAGAAAAAGGCAACAAAAATGTAAGCGGCAGGGAAGCGGAGTTGGAACTGCTCCTCGATATAGTGCGGACTTTTGACAAATATGTCGAATTGCGGACCGCGCTGGGGCCCCTCCTTTCGCTCCTCGAGACGCGGGCGGGGCTCTCGCGGGGCATGGTCACCCTGCTCGACCGCTCGCGGGGCATACTCCGCATCGAGGAGGCCTACGGGCTTTCCACCGAGGAAAAGGAGCGGGGCGTGTACCGCCTCGGCGAGGGGCTCGTGGGGCGGGTTTTCGAGACCGGTATGCCCCTCGCCGTGCCCGATCTCTCCAAAGAGGGGCGCTTCCTCAACCGCGCGAAGGCCCGCTCGGAGTCGGACCTGGCCGGGCTCTCGTGGTACTGCCTGCCTATCCGCTCGAGCGGCCAGGTCATCGGGACCCTCAGCGCGGAGCACCGTATCCCCGCGGCGGAGCGGGAGGCGGGCATGGCGCGGGACAAGGCGTTTCTGGAGCAGGTGGCGTCGATCATTGCGGACTCGGCGAAACTGCGCGAGCGTATCATCGAGGAGCAGTACCACTGGCGCAAGGAGCGGCCCCGGAGCGCCGCCCTGGAATCTGAAGCGCCGGCCGGACGCGGCGCGGCGGCAGGCAAGGTGCCGGGGCTCCTTGCGCCGGGGAGCGGCATCATCGGGACGGGCAGCGCGATGCGGCACATGTACGACATGATGGCGCAGGTTGCCCCCTCGGACGCGACGGTGCTCATCACCGGCGAGAGCGGCACCGGCAAGGAACTGGTCGCCGCGGAACTGCACCGGCTCTCGAAACGCGCCGCGGCCCCGCTCGTCAAAATAAACTGCGCGGCGCTGCCTGAGTCGATCATCGAGAGCGAATTGTTCGGCCACGAAAAAGGGGCCTTTACCGGCGCGCTGAGCCAGCGGAAGGGCCGCTTCGAGCAGGCGAACGGCGGCACTATCTTCCTGGACGAGATCGGCGAGATACCGCAGGCCATACAGGTGAAACTGCTCCGCGTTTTGCAGGAGCGGGAGATCGAGCGGGTCGGGGGCACCGGCATTATCAAGGTGGATGTCAGGATGATAGCGGCCACGAACCGCAACCTGGAAGAGGAGGTCGCGGCCGGGCGTTTCCGCGAAGACCTCTACTACCGGCTCAATGTTTTCCCGATTCGCGTCCCCTCGCTTCACGAGCACAAAAGTGACATCATCCTTTTGGCGGATTACTTCGCCGAAAAGTACGCCGACAAAAACGGCAAGTTGATAAAGCGCATCTCCACGCCCGCCATCGATCTGCTCACCAGTTACTCCTGGCCCGGCAATGTGCGCGAACTGGAAAACTGCATCGAGCGCGCCGTCATCCTCTCCGGCGACTCGGTGATCCACTCGTACAACCTGCCCCCGAGCCTGCAATCCGCGCAGTCCACCAGCACGGAGCCTACCACCACCCTCGAGGCCGCGCTCTCGCGCCTCGAAAAAGAGTTGATCGTCGAGGCGCTCAAAATCACGAGCGGCAACCTAAGCGCCGCGGCAATCCGGCTCGGCATAAGCGAACGCCAGATCGGCCTGCGGGTACGCCGCTACGGAATCAACTGGCGCCTCTACCGCGGTTTCGACGGGGGGAATGATAGTTGATATGGCGAACATTGAAAAAGAGTCAGGAGGCCGCATATACGCCCTTGACTTTCCCCCCAAAACATGCTATGCTTCCACTATGAATACTCCCTTTTTCCTGGCGGTTTGCCGGGGGGCTGCCGGCGCGCCCCGTTTTTGCGCGGCAGGCGGCGCCTTTCTGGCCGGTCTCGCGGCCCCTCTCGCGGAGGCGGCGCGGCGGGCATTTTCTCTAAAATCTCCAGCGCGGCGGCAAGGCATTAAGCCTTTTGCCCCCCCCCCCCGTGATACAAAAAAGTTGAAAAACGGGGCGCCGTTCCTTGTCCCCGCTTCTTTGGAGAACTGCGTGAATGGAGGCAGAAATGGCTACATTTAAGGATTTATCCCAGATGAAAAATGCCGTCATCGAGGAATACGGCAAAAAACTGTCTGGATATCGCGACAAGCATTTTGGAAGCATCGCCGCGGCGATAGAGACACTCGTCTTTGAAAACTACGACGATCTTCCAGAACAAATGCCCGGTGAAATAAGGGACGGCATTGCTGACTACGCAAAAATAAACCGCCACACCTTTCAAACCAATTTTGCTAATGCCCGTGGGGTTTACAAACGCCGCCAGTGTCAACAGGTTAGGTGAGTGGGGCGGGTGCGCCTCATGGGGCGGCGCCGAGGGCGGCGGCGTAGTCTTTCTGGTAGGCCTGCAGTTCCGGGTCGTCGGGGGAGAGGGACAGGGCCTGCTTCAGGTAGAAGACGGCGCGGCTTTCATCCTTGCGTTTGTGATAGATCGTGAACATGGCCTTTATCGCGCTGAGGCCGCGGGGGTCTTCGAAGAGGCTGGCGCGGAGGTCGTTCATCTCGGCCTCCTCGTTGGTGCGGGTGCGGCTCCGCAGATAGTAGTAGCGCCCCTTGAGTACGCCGCCCGGCAGCCCCGCAAGCCGCGCCTCGATGACGCGGCCCGCCTCCTCCCGCCGGCCCACCGCGATGAGCGCCGTAATGTACGCGCCCGCGCCGTTTTCGCTCGTGTTGTCCCGCGCGTAGAGTTCCTCCGCGTAGGCAAGCGCGGCCTCGTTGCTGCCCTGGCCCCGCTCCACGCGGTAGGCCGCGTAGAGGTCGGCCTCGCTGCGCCGCTCCCGCAAGAGGCGGATCAACTGGGGGCGGGCCTCCCGCCACTCCCGCCGGCGTATCGCGTCGTCCACCGCGAGCGAGACGATGTCGAGTGAGGGCCGGGGGCCCGCGAGCAGTTTCCGCAAAAGCGCCCGCCCCTCCTCCTGATCCTCTGCCCGCTCGGACTCGAGGAGGAGCCGCGCCGCGTACACGGTCGCCTCGTCATCCTCGCTCGAGACCCCCAGGAGCGCCCGCACGTAATTCATGGCCGCGTCGCGGTTGCGGTAGCCCTCGGCCTGCACCCGCGCCCGCAGGTACAGGTAGAGCCGGTTGTTCGGATCGATCGCGGTGTAGAGGTCGAGGGGGCCCTGGGCCTGCAAAAACTGCCCCTGCTCCACAAGCGCATGGGCGCGGATCAGGATGAATTCCTTGTTTTTGCTGTCCCGCTGGAGCAATTCGGAGACGGCGGAAAGCGCGCGCGTCCAGTCCCGCGCCCGGTAGTACGAGAGCGCCAACTGCCGCTTTATCTGGAGGTTGTCCGGGAAGCGCACTACGAGGCCGGCGAGCAGTTTTTGCGCCTCCTGCGTCTCGCCGCGGCTGTCCAGAATGCGCGCGAGGCCGAGGCTCGCCGGATAGCACTCCTGCGAGCGGGCGCTCGCCTTGCGGTACCAGACCGCGGCCTCGTCGGGCCGGCTTAGGCGCTCGCAGGCCATGCCGAGGAAGCAGGGGGCGAGCACGGAGAGGCCGTTCAGGCGCTCCGCCGCCTCGAGGTCCCGCACCGCGGCGAGGAGCCGGTCCTGCCGCACCTCGTTCAGCAGCCCCAGGAAGGGGAGCACATACTCGAGGTAGTCGATTGAACCGGCCAGAGGCGCGGTATATTCACCTTTTTCGGCATTTTTGATGATTTTGGTATACGGGTGAGTGACCGGCGGGTCGAGCGCGGGGAACTCGGCCTGCACCGCGGGGTACAGTTTCCGCATAAGGGTGACCGCCGCGAACGCGCAGGCGCGGCCATACTCGCTCGAAAGGACGTTCCGTGTGCGGAGCGTGGTTAGCGCGCGGGCCAGCGACAGCGGCGTGCCCTCTTCGACCAGGGCCTTCACCTGCGCGGCGGCGCTCCCCTTCGCGGGCTGCTGGGCCGCGGCAATCGCGCTCGGGGGCACGGCGGAAGGCAGCGGCGTCCCTTCGCCCACCGGCGCCGAGGCGCAGGCTGCGGCGCAGACGGCGGCACAGACGGCGGTTAGGACCGTCATATTAATAAAAGTGAAAAGGACGCCGTTGGTTAGGCTGAAGCGCCGCGCCGCACGGGGCCGGAAAAGCGCCTCCGTCCGCTGCTCTGCTCCCCTCCCCTGGCAGCATTTACGCACCGGACGTGTCCTCCTTGTCGTTGTTCGGCTGCCCTGTTGGGGCACGGCGGGTGACAAACGAGAGCAGAAGGAGGAGCAGCCCGGCCAGCGCGAAGAGGAAGGGCCACCAGTGGACAATGAACTGCCGGAACGAAAACGGCACCACATCGAACGAAAAGAAGAGCAGCACGCAGCCAAGGATGACAAAGGCGGCCGACGGCACGATGAAGGCCGCGTGGGGCCTCCCGAAACGGCGCCACCCCGCGGGGAAGAGCGAGAGCCCCGAAAAAACCGCGAGGAGGGGCCAGGCTTGAGAAAACGCCCAGGGACTAATTTTGAGCGCCTGTAAAAAAAGAAAGAAGCCCGTCATAAGCAGGAAGGAGGCAAGAAAAAGGTACACGGCCCGCTTATTCAATTTGATGGCAGCGACCGCGAACACACAGCCTGCTACCAAAAAGAGAAACGACACGAACACGGGCAGCGCGTTTGTTCCCTCCATGCTCGCAAAGAGAAACCCCGCCCCCAGGCAGATACAGAGCAGGCCCGCGACAAAAAGGATTCGAACCGTAGAACGACCGAAGAATCCGGAACTCATGCTATTAAGTATAGCGTTTTAAAGAAAAAGTTTCAAGGGGGGGGAGATAGGGAGTAGGGGAATAGTGCCCTGACCCTCCCCTTTGGGGAGGGTCAGGGAGCACTGTCAACAAGTTAAGGAAAGTGCCAACCGTCATTCCGCGGCTTGGAAACGGGACCGAGCAGCTTCGCCGCGAAGGTTCCCCTCTCCCCCGCGGAATCTCTACCAAAATGGCCCTTTTTTCAATAGATTGCGTAGTTCGGTTAAAACCGAACTATGTCAAGCCCGGCAATGACGGTCTTGTTTTTCTTAACTTGTTGACAGTGCCCCTTGCCCTCTTCTCCCCTTTTGCGGTACTATTGCCTTATGGGAAAGCAGCGTTTTTTTGAAAGGAAGGGGCGGCCGGCGTTAGCGGCGCTGGCGGCGCTGTTCGCGGTCGCGGCGTTCTCCTGCGGGGGGGCGCGGACGCTCACCGTGCACTACTACCGCTACATGGCGGACTACGAGGGCTGGAACCTCTGGGTGTGGCCCCTCGGGCCCCGGGGCGAGGGCCGCGCTTTCCCGTTCGATACGGCGCATCCTGACGGGGCGGGCTTTGTCAGCGCGCGGGTGACGCTGCCGGAGGGCACGAAACCGGACGAAAGGGGGATAGGCATGATCTTACGGAGGAGCGAGGGGGGGAACGAGTGGGCCGAAAAGGACGGCCAGAACGACCGCTGGACCACGGCAAAGGAAGTCTGGCTCGTGCAGCGGGACGAGGCGGTCTACACGGAGCGCCCGGCTCCGGGAGAACCGCCCATCGCGTTTGCCGTGGCGGACAGCGCGGATACGGTCACCGTCACCCTGCTTGAAGCATGCGAGGACGCCGGCGCCTTCGCGGTCTACGACGGGGAGCGCCGGCTCGCGGGCAGCGCGGCGCTCGTGGCGGGGCGGGGCGGCGCGGCCGCTCCCGCGCAGCTGCGGATCAGCCTCGCCGAGCCTATCCGGGACCCCGCGCGCTGCCTCATGGTGCGGGACGAGCGCGGCGCGTTTGCCCCCGCCCGGGTGACAATGCGGGGCGTCCTCGATTCATTTTATTACAGCGGGGATGACCTGGGCGTCACGCGCAGCTGCGCCGGGTATCGCTTTAAGGTCTGGGCCCCCACCGCGGCCGCGCTCAGCGTGCTCTTGTACCGGACGGGCGGGAACGGCCCGGGCGAAAGCGCCGAGACGCCGGAGAGACACCCCATGACGCGGGACAGCGCCACGGGCGTCTGGGCCTGCGCCGTCGATTCTGAGCTCGCGGGCCGCTTTTACCTCTTCGAGGCCGTGTTCGACCGGGGGCCGGCAGGCCGCGTCAGCACCCTTGCCTCTGACCCTTACGCCCGCGCCGTGTCCGCCAACGGGACCCGCATGGCTATCATCAACCTTGACGACACGAACCCGCCCAACTGGGACGCGCAAGCCCGCCCCCCCTTCGGCGCTCCGCAGGAGGCGGTCATCTACGAACTCCATGTGCGGGACTTTTCCATCAGCCTGGACTCCGGTATGCGCCACAAAGGGAAATTCCTGGCCTTCACCGAGCGGGGCACAAGGGCACCCTCGGGCGCGGCAACCGGTCTCGATCACCTCGAACGCTTAGGGGTGACTCACGTGCATCTCCTTCCGGCGTTCGACTTCGCGTCAATTAATGAACTGGCGGTCGACGATCCGACTTCCGGTGAAGCGAAATGCAACTGGGGCTACGACCCCATGCACTTCAATGTGCCGGAAGGCTCCTACGCGACAGACCCCTCGGCCCCTGCCGCGCGTATACGCGAGTTCAAACAGATGGTGCAGGCCCTGCATGGCGCGGGCATCCGCGTGGTGATGGATGTGGTCTTCAATCACACCTACCGCATAGAGGGCGGGCCCTTCGACGCGCTCGTGCCGGGCTACTACTACCGCAGCGGCGCGGACGGCGCGTACACGAACGGCTCCGGCTGCGGCAACGAGGTCGCGTCCGAGCGCCCCATGGTGCGCAAGTTCATTGTCGACTCCTGCCTCTACTGGGCGCGCGAGTACGGGATCGACGGGTTCCGTTTCGACCTGATGGGCATACTCGACACGGAGACGGTGACTCTGCTTACGGAGCGGCTCCGCGCCGAGGTGGATCAGAGCCTCATCGTGTACGGGGAGCCCTGGGGGGCGGGCCCGACGCCCCTGCCGGACCCGCTCCGCGCGGTCAAGGGCGCGCAGCGGGGCAGGGGCTTCGCGGTCTTCAACGACCACCTCCGCGGGGTGATCAAGGGCGGAAGCGACGACGAGAGCGCGGGCTTCGTGGGGGGGAGGCCCCACGAGGAGGGGAACCTCATTCGGGGGCTTATGGGCGCGGTGAACGACTTCACGTCTGCGGCGAGCGAGACGGTCAACTATGTTACCGCGCACGACAACCTCAACCTCTGGGACAAACTCGCGCTCTCGCTCAGCCCCCCAAA
Source organism: Treponema sp. (assembly GCA_031272575.1). Lineage (GTDB taxonomy): Bacteria > Spirochaetota > Spirochaetia > Treponematales > Breznakiellaceae > JAISTO01. The sequence goes on from JAISTO010000083.1 coordinate 7,250, forward strand.
AGAGCGGGCGCGTCTTAAAGATGACCCCTACGCGCCGCTTGCGGGCGAGAGCGACGTCCTGAGTAACGGCATCGTGCGGGCCGCGCTCCTCGCGGACGGCATCGTGCTGACCGCGCAGGGCCTGGCCTTCTTTCAGGCCGGGGACGAGTTCTGCCGCTCGAAGGGGGGGGACCCCAACAGTTACGCAAGCGGCGATACCGTCAACATGATCCGCTGGGAAAACGCCGCGCGCTTCGCGCCCGTGCTCGAGTGGCACCGGGGCCTTATCGCGCTGCGCAAGGCGCACCCCGTGTTCCACATGGCAAGCCGGGACGCCATCGAAAAAAACACCCGTGTGCTCGCGGAGGCTCAGTGCCTGGCCGCGCTCCTTCTGGACGGGGCCGCGGTGGGGGACTCATGGCCTAAAGTCATCACCGTGTACAACGGGGCGGACGCGGAGCGGCGCCTCACGCTGCCCGAGGGGCGCTGGATACAGGTGGTGGACGAGCGCCGCGCCGGAGAGGCGCCCCTCGCCGAGCACCGCGAAAGCCTGCTCGTGCCGGCCCGGAGCATGGCGGTGCTGCACCGGGCTTCACTTTGAAATGCCCGTCAACTCCAGTTCGAAGAAGAGAAAGGACTCCGGGGGTATGCGCGGCTCGCCCTTCTCGTCGACGGCGAGGTAGCCGTTTTCGGCCGTGAGGCCCCGGCTGCCGTACGCCAGTTCCGGCGGGATGATGGCGAAGCGCTTTTCGCCCACGCGCATCTCGCGAAGGGTGATGTCGAGGCCGGGGAGTATCTTGCCGATCGTGAAGGTCCAGAGCCCGTTGGGATAAAGACGCGAGTCGTCGAAGGCGCGGCCCGAAAGGAGGAGACCCCGGCCCCGCACCTTCACCGTGCTGCCCTCGGCAGGCCGCGCGCCCGTCCCCTGCTTCTGGATAACGGTGAATATGTCCTGCGGGCTCCGCGTGGCGGAGGGGTACTTTTCGGTGATCGCCGCGATGAGCGCCGCGCGCGAGGCGGCCTTTTTCGCCAGGGCGCGCTCGTCGGCGCTTGCGCGCAGCGCGTCGAACGCGGCCTGGTCAGCGGCGAAGGCCTTCGCGGCCGCGCCGTTGCGGATGATGCGGATCTTCGTGATCGCGTCCCCCTGCGCGATGCGGTTCACCACCTCCTGGCCGGATACGACCGCGCCGAAAACCGAGTGCTTGCCGTCCAGCCAGTGCGCCGCGTTGTGGGTGATAAAAAACTGACTCCCGTTCGTGCCGGGCCCCGCGTTGGCCATCGACAGGACGCCCGGACCGTTGTGGGTAAGGCTTGCGTCAATCTCGTCCGGGAACTGGTAGCCCGGCCCGCCACGGCCGTTCCCCAGCGGGTCCCCCCCCTGGATCATGAAGTTGGGGACCACGCGGTGAAACGTGAGGCCGTCGTAAAAGGGCTTGCCCGCGGCGGCACTCATCTTGCCCTCGGCGAGCGCGGCGAAATTGCACACAGTGAGCGGGACCTTTTCGTACTCGAGCCGAAGGATAATATCACCCTTGGGGGTGCTGATCCGCGCGAAGAGACCGTCCCCCAGTTCCGAGTCCCCCGGCGCCGCGTAACCGGGCTTTGCGGTGCAGGCCCAGAAAAGGGGCACCAAAACCGCGCAGAGCGCCCGCAGTCTGGACGCATTATTGAAACTAAACATACTTTTATAGTATCATACTGAAAGGGAGTTTGCAAGAGGTGGGGACGAAAAACGATACGCATATTCAGGATGAAATCATCAGGATGGAATATCCCAATCTGATGCCCGATTACGATCCTGATATCGAAAGATATTACTACCTCCGTCAGGAGGGCCGCGCGGACGATGCGCTCTCGATATTCGAGAACCGCATCAAGCCCCGGTATCCCGAGGACTCTTTCCGCACCGAACTGATGAAGAGCTACCGCAGCCGCAGCCCCCGCTTCCGGCACCTGCTGGCGGCGGGCTACAAGGTGCTGGCATCCCGCGCCCTCGACCGTATACAGCGCACCCTCGCGTTCATCTGCGCCCGCATTCACCACTACGACCCCCTGGACATCCGCTCGACCCTCGTCACCGCCGAGGCCATTCTGAAACTTTTTCCCGGGGGCAAGTACGAGGCCATCTCCAGCGTCGACCGTTACATCAAGTACGCGACCCTGCTGGACACGGACCCCGGCGCTATGCGCGAGGCCGCGGATCTGGTGCGGGACTACCTGAATCACTCGCTGCCGATCGTCGAAAACGAGCGTAAGCGCCGCGGCCGGGCCCTGCAGATCGCGCAGGAGCGGGAGCGCCGCAAGGCGATCAAGGCCGGCTGGGACAACTACATCCTCGAAAAAAAGTACGGCTTCGAGCGGGACGCGCCCTCTGGTCCCACTTTTTCCCCCGAGGACCTCGCGCGCATCGAAATCCCCGCAAAGATGCGGAGCCCGGAGGAAAAAACCCTCGCGTTCTGCGCCAAATATTGGAACCTCTGCGAGGACCCGGACTTCGAAAAGGCCATTTTTCTCTATTCCCGCACCTACGACACGCCTCACTACGAGGTCTTCATGCTGATCAAGAACGGCAAGCAGGGCGGCATGAAGGACGAGGCGATCCTGTCGGCCGTCATGGCCTCGCTGATCAAGGGCTACTATTACTCGATCAAGGGGGACCGCTACCTCCAGGTACAGTGGCGCGTAATCCGCATCGCGATGGAGCAGGCTGACAAAAAGGAGCGCCTCCACCGCAGCCTCGCCGTCCGCCGCGCCTCCCAGGGCCCCCGCATGAGCGCCCACAAGCCCGGGAAAAAATACCACCCCGCGCCGGCAAAAGCCCCCTCCCCCCCTCCGGTGGAGACAACGGCACCCACGCCAGCGCCGCACCCTGCGCCCGCGCCGCGCACCGAGCCCGCGCCGTACTCTGCGCCCAGCGCCAGCGCCACGCCCGCGCCCGCGCCAACGCCACGCGCCGCGCCAGCGCCGCGACCCGCGCCAGCGCCGCGCCCTGCGCCAGCGCCGCGACCCGAGCCCGCGCCAACGCCGCGCCCCGCGCCAGCGCCGCGCCCCGCGCCAGCGCCCGCGCCAGCACCGCGCCCCG
>JAISTO010000106.1 GCA_031272575.1 Treponema sp.
GCCCCCGCCCCCGCCCCCGCGCCCGCTCCAGTGCCCGCGCCGGGTCCGGTGGCCGAGGTGAAACCGGCGCCGGCTCCCGCGCCCGCTCCGGCCCCCGCGGCTCCTGCGGGCGCCCGGAGCGGCAACCAGTACTTCTTCCTGTTCGTCAACCAGGGGGCGCCCCCTCGCGGCAGAACGTCCAACCAGCCCCACGCGTACTCCGCTATGTATGACAAAAGCGGCCAGTACAGCCAGGGCGGTCAGGGCGTGTACATCATCGTGCCGCAGGGAGCAGCGCCCGCGTCCCAAGCACCGGGCGGCCCGCAGATACTCGTTCCTTCAGCAGCGCCCTTGTCGGGTTTTTCGGGCGTGTCCTACTATATGGTCATGCCGCACGGTCTTGCGCAGCCTCAGGGGATGGGCTCGCCGTCTTATGTGCCGAATGTGCCCTTTGCCGTCCTCTCTCCGGTCCAGGTGCAGGCGCCCGCGCCCGTACAGGTACCGATACCCGCGCAAAACGACGCTCCTATCATTATTGTGGTACCTACCCCCACAGACTATCAGCCTGAATACGGGATACCTGGGTATCAGCAGCAGAATCAGTTCGCGCAGCCGCAGTACCCGCAGCAGCCGTACCCGCAATACCAGCCGTATCCGCAGCAGTATCCGCAGCAGTACCCGCAGCAACAACAGTACGAGCCGCCGCAGTATCAGCCGCCGGCGCCGCTCCAGGTGACGGGGGCGACCAAAATACAGGTGGGCTCTTTCAGGTCCCCCCAGGAAGCGGCAAACGCGTTCGGCAGGCTTTCCGCGTCGGGCTTTTCTCCCGTCTACGAGCCTTACGGTGACTTCACCCGTGTGGTGGTGCCGAATGTCGACGCGGGAAGCATAGCGGGCATGGTACAGCGGCTGTACCAGATCGGGTTTACCCAGGTGTGGGTGCGTCGTTAAGGCGGTTCGGAGCACACAATGGCAAAACGATTCGCGGCCTTTGCGCTTGCCGCTTTTGTGGTGAGCGCGGGGGCCTTTGCCGAAGCACAGCATCGCGCGGGCAGGTATGGGGCGGGAATCGTCACCCCGAATGGTTTTAACTGGTCGGTGTATGCCGGCAGGTCGAAAGATAAAGCGCACAACTACGGAGGCATCGGTCTGTCACTAAAAGTGCCGCAGTTGCCCCTGTACTGGGGCCTCTACTTCAGTTTTCAGCCTTCATGGGTGCGCACCTGGGTCAAAAGCGACTACTATCTTGTCGACACTTCCTTTTGGGACAATGGTTTTGCCCGCATCGGGTTTTTCCTGGGGGGCGGCGCGTACTTCGGCTGGGGGCAAAGCACGGCCGAAAGCGCCAGTTCCCTCAATATCGGGCTGCGCGTACCAATCGGCATCAACGCGTTTCTGTTTGACGAGCGGGTCGAGGCCTTTTTCGACATGGCGCCGAGTATCGGGCTTGGCCTGGGCTACGCCTTCGGGGACAGCCGTTACCACGGCGAAAAAGTAAAGGGCTATCTTGACGGCGGTATCCCGTTTGAAATCGGCGTTGTCGTGTGGTTTTAAGGAGTTTATTATGTTGAAAGAAAAAGTTGAAGCGGCCCTCGAGAGCATCAGGGTCATTTTACAGGCGGACGGGGGGGACGTGGAGTTGACCTCTTGCAGCGAGGACGGCGTGGTCGAGGTAAAATTGACCGGCGCCTGCGGGGGCTGCCCCATGGCGCAGATGACCCTGCGGCGGGTAATCGAAGCCCGGCTGAAAGAAGAAGTGCCCGAAGTTACTTCCGTTGTCGAAACACTGGCCTGAATAAAAAAAGCCGCAGCCGGGCGGAGGATATCCGGCTGCGGCCGTCAAAAACCATACAATAATATAAACAGTATAGCGGCAAAAAGGTAACACTTTTTTGGGATTTTTTTATGAATCTGGAGCCTGTTCAAAAACCGTGCGCTTCGGGACACAAAAGCGGGGCTATCTTACCGGGCTGCGCCCAGTTCATGGTGCCTTCCATGCGGGAACTGTGCAGGTACGCTTCCACGCGGGGGTCTGACAGCGCGGCGGTAAGGCGCAGCGCGGCGCCTTCGTCCGCGCAGGGAATGAACGCCTGCAGCGATTGATTTGCCTGCCAGTCTCCGGTAAAGATGCGCGGCCTGAAATTCCGCCTGCCGTACGCTTCCCAGACCACTTTGTAAGGCGCAAAATTGTACGCGCCCACGCCGAACAAGGCCCACCACAGCCCCCGCTTTATGTACGCCTGTAAAAAAGCGCCCTTCCGCGCCGAAAGACGCTCCCGGTGCGGTGCCAGATACGCGCGCAGCAGCGGCTCGGCCTCCATTTCGGCAGGCGGCAGGGGCTTGCCCGTGCGCCGGTTGTAAGGCAGCAGCACCCATTTGACAGGCCGTTTTTCCCCGCCGCAAAAGTTTTGTCCGCAGATAAGCGGATAAACGTACGCGCGCGGCAGCAGGAAAGCGCCGCCCACTTTGCAGGTTTGCTCGTCAATTTCCTCATACTCCTTAAAGATGAAGACGGCCGCCGCGCCGCAGGGATTTACGCCCTGCCGCGGTCTTGTTCCCTCCGGCACCGCGATTCGCGGCGGCGAGAGCGGCTCCTTTTCCGGGGAGACCACGCGGAAGGCCCCGCCGCCTTTCGGCCGCAGGGCCGTGTATCGCTGCCATGCGCCGCCTTCGAAACAGAAACAGGGCACACGCGCAGCAGGCGGCGCTTTTCTGCTAAACGCGGCGAGTCCGCAGCGGGCGGCAATATGCGGAAACACGCTGATACCGCGGAAATCGTGGAGTGCGGTTAAAAAATAGCGCGTACCGCGGGCGGCGAAGCGCCGGAAGCAGTCGTGCGCGCCGTCATTCAGGAAAAGGGAAAGCGGCACAAAAAACACCGCCCGCCCCCCGGGGGACAGATTCTCGATCATCGTTTTTTGGATGACGAGCGCGGCAATGTCGACGCGGGAAGCCCCGAGCAGCGTCTGCCGCCTGCCGGGGATTAAATCGTAGTAAGCGAAAAATGGTTTTACCCTCAGTTGATATTCTGACGGCAGGTCAACAAAATTACTCCAGGGCGGATTTCCGAACAGCAGATCGCAGCGCTGCTCATTCCATGTGAGTATATCCGTGTTGACAAAGGCGGCGCTCATATCGACGCCGTATTTTTGCTGAAAGCGGGCGAGGGCTTTTTCATAAAGGGCGCTGTTTAATTCTACGCCATGCAGAGATGCAAACGGCAATTCGGAAACGCGCTTTCCCCGCTCGAGCGCCAGGTCGGCGAGCGCGGAAAGCAGGCTGCCCTCGCCCATAGTGGGATCCAGCACCGTTTTCCCGGCAAGCCACTCGTCAAGCAGGCCGTGCGTTTCGACGGCAAAACGCGCCCATTTTTCCGGCGTGGGCACCGCCCCGACGGACAGGGCCGCGAGCGGATCAGCCATTGCGCAGCTCCTTCAACGCCTCCGCGGCGCGGCATACATCATCTTGAGTGGTAAAAAAACCCGGGCTGAGGCGGAGCGTGCCGCCCCCCGCGGCGGTGCCGAGGAGTTTGTGCGCGAGCGGCGCGCAGTGCAGTCCGGCGCGTGCGGCAATATCGAAACTGCTGTCCAGGATCGCGGCCGCGTCGGAAGGGGGCATACCATCAACATTGATAGAAACCACAGGCCGCCGCGCGGGACCTGCCCCGGGGCCGTAGACCCGCAGCCCCTCCAGGCCCGCGAGCGCGTCAAGCAGGGCGCAAGTGAGCGCCGCTTCGCGCTCCGCGATTGCCTCGACCCCCTCCTCGAGGATGACGCGCAGCCCCTCGCCGAGCGCGGCAAGGCCCGCGGTGTTCAGGGTGCCGCTCTCGTAGCGGCCGGGGGCCTCGGCCGGCTGGCTCAGTTCTTCGGAGCGGCTGCCCGTGCCCCCCTCGCGGAGGGGCCGCAGGCCAAGGCCCTGCCTGACGTAAAGGCCGCCCGTGCCCTGGGGCCCGAGCAGGCTCTTGTGGCCGGGGAAAGCCAGCAGGTCAATGTGCATTTCCGTAACGTTTATGGGGACAGCCCCGGCGGACTGCGCCGCGTCCACGAGGAGGAGCGTGCCGTACCTGCGGCAAAGGCGGCCTGCCTCGGCGATGGGGTTTTCCGCGCCGGTGACGTTGGACACGTGATTCAAAACGGCCAGTTTTGCGCCCCTCTTCAGGGCGGTTTCGAGCGCGTCAAGGTCTATGCCGCTCCGCGCGGAAGTGTTCACGATGCTGACCCGGGCGCCGATTGCGTGCAGGGGCCGCAGTACCGAGTTGTGCTCGAGCGCGCTCACAAGGACGCGATCCCCCGGCGACAGAAGGCCCTTGAGCGCGAGGTTGAGCGCGTCGGTGGCGTTGAGGCAAAAGGCGAACGCCGCCGGGTCCGGCGCGCCGAAGAGCCGCGCAAGGAGCGCGCGGGTCTCTTCGACGCGGCATCCTGCCGCCGTCGAGAGTTTATGCCCCGCGCGGCCGGGGTTACCCGACCACTCCCGCAGGGCTCTGTCCGCCGTCTGATAGACACGCTCCGGTTTTGGCCAGGAGGTGGCGGCATTATCAAGATACAACATCAGTGTTACCTTTCTGCTTTGCAATCGTTATAAACTTATGGAAACAAGCCGTTTTTCCGGCGCCGCGCTGCTTCTCGCGGAAAAAGGGCCCGCCGCCGCGGCAGCAATCGAAACGCCGAACCGCGCGCTGCCGCTCGGACGGGCGCTTCTCGCGGGAGGGGTGCGCGCGGTTGTCGTGCTGCTCCGTACCGACGCCGCGGAGGAAGCGATAAGTATCCTGACACGGGAACTCCCTGAACTCTGCTGCGGCGCGGGGGACCTTATTCTGCCGGGGCAGGCCGCGCGGGTAAAAAAACTCGGCGCCGCATTCGGCCTCTGTCCGGTTTTCAGCGAGGCGCTTGCGGAGGAGGCCGCGCGGGCGGGCCTGCCTTTCGCCGCCTGCGCCCCCGACGTGGGGCATCCCGAAATGCGCCGCGTCCCGCCCGGGCACGTCAGGTTGGGGCGCTTCGACGAAGCGGCGCTTGCAAAAGGGCTCGCAGACCCCCGTATCGCGGCTGCCGCCAACACCTGGATTGCCCCGCGGATTCTGATCCGCCGAAAAAACTGGCAGGAGATTAGCCGCCGCGCCCGGCAGGCAGCAGCCTACTTTTCCCCGCCAGGCGGCCCCAGCCCCGCCTGCTGCAGCGCCAGCCCCTCGAGCCTGAAGCCCCCCTCCGCCAGGGGGACGATGCGGCCCAGCACCGCCAGGGGCAGCGCCGGATTCACGTTGGCGGCAAAGGCAAATGTCGTCTGGACTATGCCTTCCATCATCGTGCCCGAATCGTAGCCCACGAGCAGGTTGAATGCCGTGCGGTTTTTTTCCGCCTCGATATTGGCGGCCCTGCCCCGCCAGATCACATGGCAGCCCCGGTAGAGGCGGGGGTCATCCGCCACGTCCCTGTAGGGGATACGGTCTTTCAGCGTGTCGAAACCGGGGGCCGCGAGGTACGAGGCAAGGAGCGCGGCCTTGTTCTTAATGCCCTCCGGCGCGTTCGAATCGCTGATCTTGTTGACGTTGACCCGCGCCGCCTCGTCATGCCAGGTGGTGAAGAGCCGCCGCGCCTCGCCGTACAAGCGGAGCGTCTCCTGCCGCGTGAGGATGTAGCGGTAGGCGCCCTCCGTCTGCATGGGCGCGGCTTCCTCTTCGGAGGCGAGCGCGAGGTCCGTGAAGCCCGGCCGCGCGGGCCCCTGCCGGTGAAAAAACGGCAGCGCCACGAGGCCGCTCCGGTCCGCGAGCAGGCAGGCGCCCAGGGCGGCGCCCAGCACCACCCCGATAAGTACCGCGGCCTTGAGGGGGGAGCGGCGCGGCCGCTTGAGGCGCGGGCAGAGGCGGCGCAGCCCGCCGCTCTCGATCCAGTCGACGAAGGCGTCCGTGCCCGCGTATTTTTTGATCGCCGCGAGGCCTCGCCGCGCCACCGGGTTGCGCTCGTCCATATCCTGCACCTCAAGGTAGATGTCCACCGCCTTGTCCGTATCCCCATGGGCGATATACGCGCAGGCCATGCCGAGCAGCGTGTCCGGGTCCAGCATGCGCTCGCGTTTCGCGCTTTCGAAATAGTTGAACGCCATGCCGTAAGCCCCGGAGCGGAGGTAGGCCAGCGCGCACAGGTACTTGCTGCGGAAGGTGTCGGCGAAACGGTTGTCGTCCGCGTCGAGGAGGCGGATCGCCTTGTCGTATTTTTTCCGGCGGATGAAATGCTCCGCCTGGGCCAGGCGCTCTTTTTTCATCATGACCTTACTCGGACCTCACATTGCGCAATTGCCCCTCCAGGATTTGTATGCGCGTCTCCGCATCCTGAAGTTTTCTGCGGTAATCCTCTTTGTTCAGATCGATCTGCTTTTGCAGCCCCGCCTCGATCCGCTTCTGCGCGATCAATTCGACGCGGTACGAGGCCGCCTCGAACTTCACGCTTTCCGGATAATTTTGAATGATGATATTGAAAATCTTTTCCGCGTCATCGTAGACCTCCGCCGCGTAGAGGCACTCGCCGATCCAGTAGTACGCGGCGGTCCGGCGCGCCCGATCCTGCGTACTCTCGCTGAGGATAGCGTCCGTATATGCCTTTAGGATGACTATTGCGTCACTGTGACGGCCCAGATAAAACAGCGCCCGGCCCTTGTGGTACTTCATCTCGGTGATCCGCTGGTTCGAGGAGTCCATTATCTCCAAATACTCCATATCGCGGAGGGCGCTCTCGTAATCGCCGAGGGACAATTCGGCCAGGCTTATCCAGAAGATGCTCTCCGCCATGGTGTCGCGATCGGCCCTCGCGTTCTGGGCGCGGCGCAGTTCGTTTATCGCGTCCCGCCACTTGCCCTCCGCGTACAGGTTGATGCCCCGCTCGAGCGAGGGGAAATTGCCCTGCGCGATCGTGCCTGCCCCCATGCCGCTCCCGGACTGCGCCGCAAGAGAGGCGCACGTCATCATTATTAAGATGATAGTCATACCCTGCTTCATAGCTGGATGCCCCTCATGGCCTTGACGAAGGCCGCCTTGTCCGCCGCGTGAAAAAACGCCTCGCCGGTGACAAGCACGTCCGCGCCGGCTTCCCGCGCCGCGGATGCCGTCTTTGCGTTGACGCCCCCATCCACCGAAAGCAAAAAGCCCAGCCCCCGCTCGCGGCGCAGCGCGGCGAGGGCCTTCACCTTGTCGAGCGTCTGCGGGATAAGGGCCTGGCCCCCGAAGCCGGGGTTCACCGTCATGACCAGGACGAGGTCCGCAAAGGGGAGCACTTCGCTCAGGGCCTGCGCGGGCGTGCCTGGCACTATGCTGATCCCGGCCTTTTTTCCCAGCCCCCGAATCTCGCAGAGGAGCCGCTGCGAATGCGGCGCGGCCTCCGCGTGAAAGGTGATGCAGTCCGCGCCCGCCCGCGCAAAGTCGTGAATGAAGGCCTCGGGCCGCTCGGTCATAAGGTGCACGTCGAAGACGGCATCGCTGGATGGGCGCAGGTCCTGCACCATTTTGGGCCCAAAGGTGATAGGCGGCACGAAATGCCCGTCCATCACATCCAGATGAACCCACTCCGCGCCGGAGGCGGCTATGGTTCCCAGCGCCTCGCCCGCCCGCGCGAAATCCGCGGCCAGAAGCGACGCCGCAACAAGGGGGTGCTGCATAGGGTGAGTATAGCAGGACGGGGGGGAAAATGCAAGGGGGCTTGACCGTTATGCCCTTTTTCGCTATTATGCCCCTATCCCAGTGAAACATATCCCCCTTCCCGCGTTTTGTGCGGCGCACAAAAAAGCCCTTCGCGTCATGGGCGGCCTCGTCCTCGGCCTCGCCCTCTTTTACGCGGCGCTCGCCCTCACCCCCTACCCTGAGCTCACGCGCTACCGCGAGCGCGGCGCGGGGGTGGTGGTCGAGGCCAGGGACGGCCTGGTCCTGCGGGTCTTCCCCGCCCGCGACGGCATTAAGCGCGAGTGGACCCCCCTTGATTCCCTGTCCCCTGACACGCTCAGGGCCTTTCTCCGCGCCGAGGACCGGCGCTTCTCCCTGCACATGGGGGTCGACCCCCTCGCGATAGCCGCGGCCCTGAGGCGCAACGCCCGCGCCGGGGGGGTCGTGTCCGGGGCCTCGACGATCACGATGCAGTTGGCGCGCATGGTACACCCCCGCGCCGGCGGAGGGAGGGGCCTCGGCGGCAAAATCGCCGAGGCCTTTGCCGCGCTCCGTATCGAGGCAAAACTCTCCAAAAAGACAATTCTTGCGTTGTGGCTCAACGGGATACCCTTCGGCAGCAACATCGAGGGGCTTGGCGCGATGAGCCGTGCCCGCTTCGGGGTCCCGGCAAGCGCCCTGGACACGCGGCAGGCCCTCCTGCTCGCGGTGGCCCCCCGCAGGCCCGGGCGCTACGACCCCGCGCTCAACCCCCGCGAGGCCGCGCGGCAGGCGGCGGCCCTCGCCCGCGAGTGCGGCTTCCCCCTCGGCGAGGAGGCCCTCTACGAGGCCGCGCTCGAGGCGGCCCTCCCCTCGCCGGAAAAGGCCCCCTTCCGCGCCCCGCAGTTCACCGCGCGGGTACTCGCGCAGGCCGAGGCCGCGGCCCAGGCCGCGGGCAGCCCCCCCCCCTGGGAAAAGCCCCTCCGCTCGAGCCTCGACGCGGACGCGCAGGCCCTCGCCGAGGAGCTCCTCGCCGCGGAACTTGCCGGCCTCGAGGCGCACCGCGTGAGCAACGGGGCCATCCTCGCCTTCGAGAACGCCAGCGGCAAGGTCCGCGTGTACGCGGGCTCGGCATCGTGGTTCGACGAGGAGGCCGGCGGCAAGATTGACGGCATCCTCAGCCGGCGCCAGCCGGGCTCCTGCCTCAAACCCTTCCTCTACGCGATGGCCCTGGACAACGGCTTCGGCCCCTCCGACCCCCTCCCCGACATCCCCTCGGTCTTCGGCGGGCAGGAGGCCTATATCCCGTCAAACTTCAACAACCGCTTCAACGGCCCGGTCCGCCTGCGGGTGGCCCTCGCGTCATCATTAAATATCCCGGCGGTGTACCTGGCCGAGCGCCTGGGGGTCAGCAATGTGGAAACCTACCTCTCACGCCTCGGCTTCGATGGCCTCGCGGCGGAGACGGGCAGCCACGGCGTGGGCATCGCGCTCGGCAATGGGGAGGTGAGCCTCGAAGAACTGGCCCGCGCGTTCGCCGTGTTCCCCCGGGGGGGCGTCCCCGTCAGCCTTCATTTTTTAGAGGATGATGATGACAGCGCTACCCCCGGCGGCGAGTCTGGCAACGCGCTGATGTCGCCGGAGACGGCCTGGCTCATCGCGGACATACTCTCGGACAAGGCGAGCCGCTACACCGGCTTCGGGGCCGCGAGGACCTTCAGCGAGCCCTTCCCGGCCATGTTCAAAACCGGGACGGCCAACCAGTTTCAGCACATCTGGGCCCTGGGGGCCTCGAACCGTTTCACCGTGGGGGTCTGGATGGGGAACTTCAGCGGCCAGACCGTCATCGGGCGTACCGGCAGTTCCATCCCCGCGCGCATCGTCAACCGCCTCCTCGCCGTGCTCGAGCGCGCGGCCCCCGCCGCGGCTCAAGATGCCCCCCCCGTGATCGGGGGGCCGCCCCCGCCGGGCCTGCGTGAAGTCAGCATCTGCTCGCTCTCCGGCATGGCGCGTACCCCCCTCTGCCCGGGCGGCCTCGATGAATGGCCCCGCGCCGCTTCGGCGCCCGGGCCCTGCACCTGGCACCGAAGCGGCGGCATCGAGTACCCGCCTGAGTACCGGGCCTGGCTTGGGGAGCGCTCGCGGCGCGGCACCTCAGGCAGGGGCGCGGGCAGCATCCGCATACCCCGGCCGGGCGCGGTCTTCTATCTTGACCAGGGCCCGGCCCAGACGACCTATGCCCTGCGGGTCGAGACCGCCGGCTTCGGCGAGGGGGCCGTCCTCTCCGTGGACGGCATCCCGCAAGGCCCGCTCAACGCCGCCGGGGTCTACGCGCTCCCCCTCACGCCGGGCGAGCACCGCATCGAGGTCGCGGACGCCGCCGGCGCCTTCGCGGAAACGGCCTTCGTCGTGAAGTAGGGGTTGACCGTTTTCGACGCGATGTGCTACTCTAACCATAGAAGGAGGCGCTAAGGAGTATCCATGGCCAAGAGTGATAAACTTCGCAATGCGAAGGCGCAAAAGAACGATGAGTTTTATACTCAACTCTCCGACATTGAAAAGGAGTGCAACCGCTACGAGGCGCACTTCAGGGGCAAGACCATTCTTTGCAACTGCGACGACCCCTTTACAAGCGAGTTTTTCAAGTATTTTGCCATGCGGTTCAACCTTTTTGGGCTTAAACGGCTTATTTCCGCCTCTTACGACCCTTCGCCCATTGCCGGAACCCAACTGCCCTTTGAGGAAATTGCGGGTATGCAGGGCAGCGGCAAGAAGGCGTATGTTTTTGACTCAACGGAAATGCCCAATAATTTGGAAGACACAAAACTGATGATGAAGACCGTCAAGGAAGTGGTGCGCCCTCTCCAGGGTAACGGCGACTTTCGCTCGTCTGAGTGTATCGAACTCTTGAAACAGGCGGACATCGTGGTCACCAATCCGCCGTTTTCTCTGTTCCGTGAGTTCGCAGCGCAACTGGTGGAATACGAAAAGAAGTTCTTGATAATCGGAAATATAAACGCGGTGTCTTACAAAGAAATATTTCCCCTCATCAAGGAAAACAAACTCTGGCTGGGGGTCAGTATTCACAGCGGCGACCGTGAATTTGCAATTCCCGCATACTACGAGACGAACAGTCCTTCATTAACTGTTTACCCTGATGGGCATAGAACCGTACGGGTACCGGGTGTCCGCTGGTTTACGAACCTTGACCACAAAGGGCGGCACGAGGATTTACTTCTTTGGAAAAAATACACACCGGATGAGTACCCGCGTTATGATAACTATGACGCGATTGAGGTCGGCAAGGTAACGGAAATACCTATAGACTACGATGGTGTTATGGGGGTGCCGGTTTCTTTCCTTGACAAATACAACCCCGCGCAGTTTGTGATTATCGGAGAAATGGCTAATACAAAAATAGATGATTTTAATAAGGGGTATCCCTTTATTAATGGGCAGAGAAAATACGCGCGTATTCTCATCAGAAGGAGGCAAGCGTAATGGCAATGAAAATTGAACTGCGCCAGATACCCATACGGGAACTGGTCAAAGGCTACGTCAATGATGCCGAGGAAGGGGTAACGGCTTACGGTGGGCGGCTGGACATCCGGCCCAAGTACCAGCGGGAGTTTGTGTACAAAGACGACAAGCGGGACGCGGTTATCGCTACGATACGTAAGGGCTTCCCGCGCACTGTGATGTCCGGGGTCAAAACGGGCGCTGCTCGTTACGAAGTCCGTGACGGACAGCAGCGGTCTATCAGTATCTGTGAGTACGTCACAGGCGCGTTTTCGATTAACCACTTACTCTTCAGCAACCTCCAGAGCGATGAGCAGGAGCAGATACTCAATTACGAGTTGATGGTATACTTCTGCACAGAAGGGACCGCCTCCGAAAAACTGGGCTGGTTTGAGATCGTCAATATTGCCGGGGAAGTTTTGACAAAACAGGAACTGCGGAATGCAGTCTATACCGGCCCGTGGCTCACGGACGCAAAGCGCAGTTTCAGCAAGACGGGCTGCCGCGCTTATGCTATTGGCAACAAACTGGTCGATGGTTCCCCTATCCGGCAGGACTATCTCGAAACCGCGCTCGACTGGATTTCCAACGGCCACATCGAAAAGTATATGTCAGAGCACCAGCACAGCCCGACGGCAAATGACCTTTGGATTTATTTTCAGAGTGTCATCACCTGGGTGAACGGCACTTTTCCCGTCTACCGCAGGGAAATGAAGGGCCTCGACTGGGGCGGTCTCCACCGCCGTTTCGGCGCCGCCGGCCTTAACCTCGACCCCGCGGCGCTGGAGGCCGAAATAAAGCGCCTCATGATCGACGACGATGTCACCAACAAGCGCGGCATTTACGCTTATGTGCTGGACAAAGACGGCGGCACTTGAACATACGCGCTTTTAGCGAAGCCATGAAGCGGGCCGCCTACGAAAAGCAGGGCGGCATCTGTAAAAAGTGCGGCAAGCCCTTTGCCTTCGAGGACATGGAAGGCGATCACACTATCCCCTGGAGCCGGGGCGGCAAGACCGACGCCGCGAACTGCCAGATGCTGTGCAGGGCGTGTAACCGCGAGAAAGCGGGCAAGTAGGCCGCCCTGCCCCCCAGAGGGGGGGATGTCGCCGCCGCGCCCCACTCCCCACTCCCCACTCCCTACTCCCTACCCCTCTTGTCACCCGCGCGCTTTTCGGGTATCCTATGCGCATGAACACCGAAAAACTCACCATAAAGGCGCAGGAGGCGCTGCGCGAGGCGTCGGCGATTGCGCAGCGGGCGGACCACTCGCAGATCGAGGTGGAGCATCTGCTGCTTGCGCTCCTGAATCAGGATGACGGCATAGTCCGGCCGCTGGTCGAAAAGATCGGCGCGGATCCGGTCGATCTGGCGGCCGGGGCCGAGGCGCTCACGCGGAGTGTGCCGAAAGTGTACGGCGAGGCCGCGCAGGTCTACTTTTCGTCCGCGGTATCGAAGGTCGTGGCGAAGGCCGAGGCCGAGGCGGCCGCGCTGAAGGACGAGTTCACCTCGACCGAGCATATCCTCCTGGCGATTGCGGAGGGGGAGGGCCGGGCCGCGGACCTGCTCAGGAAGGCCGGGGTCAGCCGTGACGCTATCCTGGGGGCCCTCAAGGCGGTGCGCGGGAACGCGCGGGTCACGGATCAGAACCCGGAGGAAAAGTACCAGGTGCTGGATAAATACTGCCGGGACCTCACGAGCCTTGCGCGGCAGGAGAAACTGGACCCGGTGATAGGCCGGGACGAGGAAATCCGGCGCTGTATGCAGGTGCTCTCGCGGCGCACGAAAAACAACCCGGTGCTGATAGGGGAGCCGGGGGTCGGCAAGACGGCCATCGTGGAAGGGCTTGCGCGGCGCATCGTGGCCGGGGACGTGCCGGAGGGGCTCAAAAACAAGAAACTGCTGGCCCTCGATCTGGGGGCGCTCGTTGCGGGCGCCAAGTTCCGCGGCGAGTTCGAGGAGCGCCTCAAAGCGGTCATAGGCGAAGTGCAGGCGGCGGATGGAGCCATCATCCTTTTTATTGATGAACTGCATACCCTCGTGGGGGCCGGGGCCGCGGAGGGCGCGACCGACGCGTCCAACCTGCTCAAGCCCGCGCTGGCCCGCGGGGAACTGCGCTGCATAGGGGCCACGACGCTCGACGAGTATCGCAAGTATATCGAAAAGGACGCGGCGCTCGAGCGCCGCTTTCAACAGGTCTACACGCCGGAGCCCTCGGTCGAGGATACGATCGCCATACTGCGGGGCCTCAAGGAGCGCTACGAACTGCACCATGGGGTGCGCATAAAGGACGAGGCGCTCGTCGCGGCCGCGACCCTGTCGAACCGCTACATTACGAGCCGCTTCCTGCCGGACAAGGCCATCGATCTGGTGGACGAGGCCGCGAGCCGGCTCAAAATGGAACTGGACTCGCGCCCCACGGAACTGGACAAACTGGAGCGCCGCCTGTTGCAACTGTCCATCGAAAAGCAGGCGCTCTCCCGCGAGGAGGACGCGGCCTCGAAGGAGCGTCTCGGCAAGTTGGACAAAGAGATCGCGGACCTCAGCGCGGAGCGTGACGCGATGCGCGCCCGCTGGGAAGCGGAAAAAAGCGACATCCAGAAGATACGCGGCCTTAAGCAGCGGATCGAAGACCTGCGCATCGAGGAGGCGCGCTGGGAGCGGGAGGGGAACCTGAGCAAGGCGGCGGAGGTGAAGCACGGGAAAATCCCGGAGGCGAAAAAGCAACTGGACGCGCTCAGCGCGCAGATGGAAAAAAAGCGGGGCGAGGCCGCGCTCCTGCGGGAGGAGGTGAGCGAGGAGGACATCGCCGCGGTGGTGTCCACCTGGACGGGCATACCGGTGGCGAAGATGCTCTCCGGCGAACTGCAAAAATATCTCGAACTGGAAAAAGTGCTCGCGAGGCGGGTCGTGGGGCAGGAGGCAGCGGTGCGGGCCGTCTCCGACGCGATACGCCGGAACAAGGCCGGTCTCTCGGACGCGGGCCGCCCCCTGGGGAGTTTCCTTTTCCTCGGGCCCACCGGCGTGGGAAAAACCGAACTGGCCAAGACCCTGGCCGAGTTTCTGTTCAACGAGGAAAAGGCCCTCACCCGCATCGACATGAGCGAGTACGGCGAAAAGCACTCGGTGAGCCGGCTGATAGGCGCCCCCCCCGGGTATGTGGGTTACGAGCAGGGGGGCCAACTCACCGAGGCGGTCCGCAGGCGGCCCTACAGCGTCATCCTTTTTGACGAAATCGAAAAAGCGCACCCGGAGGTCTTCAACGTCTTTTTGCAGATACTGGACGACGGAAGACTGACCGACGGTCAGGGGCGGGTGGTCGATTTCAAAAATGTGATCATCATTATGACGAGCAACCTGGGAAGCGATCTTATCCTCGAGGCGAAAAAGCCGGATGACATAAAGGCCGCGCTTTCGGAACTGCTGAAGCAGCGCTTCCGCCCCGAGTTCCTCAACCGCATCGACGAGACCGTCATCTTCAACCGGCTCGGCAAGGATGACATAGGCCGCATCGTGGACATACAACTGGCGCGCCTTTCAGAGCGCCTTGCGGAGCGCAACATCACCCTGAAGACGACCCCGGCCGCAAAGGAGGTCCTGGCCGAGCGGGGCTACGACCCCCTCTTCGGCGCGCGGCCCCTCAAGCGCACTATCCAGGCGGACGTGGAAAACCCGCTCGCGCTCGCGATCATCAGCGGCAAGGTAAAGGAAGGCGATACGGTCGCGGTGGACAAGGGCGTAGACGCGCCGGATGGCGCGTCCCCCATCGCGTTCAAGGTGGGGAAGGCGGCGCGCCCTCTTGAAAAATGAAACAGTATCGTCTATAATATTGTTTATTAAACAGATGAAGTTCAAAAACACACACTGCCTTAAGGAGGTATGTATGCGTCACGCAAAACACTATTCGGAGGGGGGCTTGCTGGCCGCGCTGCTGGCCGTGCTGCTGGCAGCGTGCGCCTCGCCGCCGCCCAAACTGGAGCCGGAACCCGCTCCTGTCGCCGAGCCGGAACCGGCGCCGGAACCGGAACCCGCGCCGGCAGGAGCGGACGAGGCTGAACTCGAGGCGATCAAGACCGACCGCCGCCTGGTGCTCGATTTTGAAGGCCAGACCTTCTTCCCGGAGGAATGCGCGTCCGCCGAGACCCTCTACCAGGAGGCGCTTGCCGCGCCGGGGGCGGGTTCCACGGAAAGCGCGTACCCGGCTGCCGCGCAGGCCTGGGAAGCCCTGAAGGACAAGACCCTCCCGCGCTACTACGCGGAGCGCGAAAAGGAGGTGCTGGCGGTCCGCTCCAGAGCCACCGACGGCGCAATCGAGGAACTTGGCCCCGCTTACCTGGAAAAGACTGACGCCGTAACGCTCGCGGCAAAAAACGCGTACGAGGCCGGTCAGTATTACGAGGCAAAGGACGCGATCTTCAACGCTATCGCCCGCTACGAGACCATAGTGAAGGGGCTCGAGGCATATTCGGTACGCGGGACTATCATCAATGGAGATTTATACCGCTTCGATCCGGACAATGTTGACAGCGGGGACAGCGCCTTCAACGAGGGGCGGGCGGCCTGGGACGCGGACAATATCGAGGCCGCTGCCGAGGCCGCATCCCGGGCGCTCGGCTTGTACGCGGCCGCGCTCGCTGCGGGCAGACGCGGGGCTGCGCAGGAGCAGGCCGTGGATGCGGAGGAAGCGCGGAACAAGGCCCTGGACGCAAAAGCGAATGTCGCGGTAAAGAAAGATTTCGCCGAGGCGGACGCGGTTTTTGTATCGGGCCGCAAGTCCTTTGACGCGGAGGCCTGGGGCGAGGCCCTTACCCACTACGGGCAGGCCGCGGCCCTTTTCACGGAGGCGGCCGCGCGGGCAGACGAGAAGCGCCTTTCCGCGCAGGATGCGCTCAGCAAGGCGGAGCGCATCCTCGAAGAGAGCGACGAGACCGCGGCGCAGGCCGAGGCGCTGCTTGAAGGAGGAACCCTATGATCAAGCGTTTGTTGATTTTGACGGCGCTGGGCGCCGTAACGTTCCTGCCTGTTTTTGCGCAGGACACTGAGGCGGAGGACAGCGGCGCCTATACCGACGCCATGGCGGACACCGACGCGGACGAGGAGGCGGCGGCGGACGTCACCCTGACGGAAACGGAGGAGGCCGCGAAGCCGGACGAGGCGGCGGCGGACGTCACCCTGACGGAAACGGAGGAGGAGGCGGAGCCGGACGAGGCGGCGGCGGACGTCACCCTGACGGAAACGGAGGAGGCCGCGAAGCCGGACGAGGCGGCGGCGGACGTCACCCTGACGGAAACGAAGGAAGAGGCGGCGGCGGACGTCACCCTGACGGAAACGGAGGAGGAGGAGGCGGAGCCGGACGAGGCGGCGGCAGACGTCACCCTGACGGAAACGGAGGAGGAGGCGGAGCCGTCGGATGACGACTCTATCCCTGACAGTATCCGCTACAACCGCTGGTACCGCGCGAGCGAGCGCTACACGAAACTGGCAAAAGAGGCCTATGACGAGGGGGATTACGACCTTTCGGAGGAGTACTCGGCCAAGGCCATCGAGAACGCGGCGCTGTCGGACGCCTATGTCGCGCGCATGCTCAAGATGCGGGAGGCCGACGAGACGATCGCGGCGGCGCGGGCGCGCTTCGAGTGGGCGGAGGCGCAGAACGCCGCCCAGCGCTTCCCGGAGAGTTTTGCTGCCGCGCAGAGCGGGCTCAGCGATGCGGGCAGGCGCCGCGGCGAGGGCGATTTCGACGGCGCGACGGCGGCGGCGCGGGGTGTGCTCGAGGCGCTGGCGCTCGTCACCGAGGAGATCGTGCTTCCGGCAAAGTACCGCGTACAGCCCTGGGCCATAAGCAGGGACTGCTTCTGGAACATAGCGGGCAGGGCCTGGGCCTACGGCGATGCGACAAAGTGGCGCATACTCTACAACGCAAATAAGTCGAAACTGCCAAATCCATCCAATCCTGACATTATCAGACCCGGCACCGTTCTTGACATTCCGAGCATCAAGGGGGAAATCCGCAGGGGCTTCTGGGAAGCAGGCAGGACCTATACGCCGCTGCGGTAGCATGGCCGCAAAAAAGGCAGCCCCCTCCGGCAGGGCGCCGGAGGGGGCTGCGACTCCAGCGAAGGCGCGGCCCGCGCAAGCGCGGCCCGCGCAAGCGCGGGCTGACGAGGAACCCGGCATCCTGCATGCGGAGGCAGCGCTCTCCGAGGACGAGCGGGACAGCGCGCTCCGCCCGCACACGCTGCAGGACTTCGTGGGGCAGGCCGCGATCAAAGAGAACCTCGCGGTGTACATCGAGGCCGCGCGCAGCCGGGGGGACAGCCTCGATCACGTCTTTTTGACCGGCCCGCCCGGGCTTGGCAAAACGACGCTGGCGCAGATCGTGGCGCGGGAACTCGGCGTGGACTTCCGGCAGACCTCCGCGCCCGTGCTGGAAAAACCCAAAGACCTGGCCGGCATACTCACCAACCTGTCGGCGCGCTCCGTCTTTTTCATTGATGAAATCCACCGCCTCAAACCCGCTATCGAGGAAATGCTCTACATCGCGATGGAGGACTACGAGATGGACTGGATCGTGGGGCAGGGGCCGGCGGCGCGTACGCTCCGCATCCCGATCCAGCCCTTCACGCTGGTGGGCGCGACGACCCGCGCGGGCAGCGTGGCGGCGCCGCTCATAAGCCGCTTCGGGATACCGTTCCGGCTCTCGCTCTACGAAGCGGCGGACATGGAGGCGATCATCAGGCGCTCGGCGGCCCTGCTCAACGTGCGGGTCGAAGGCGACGCCGCCTCGCTCCTGGCCCGTTGCGCCCGCGGCACCCCCCGCGTCGCGAACCGCCTCCTCCGCCGCATGATCGACTTCGCGCAGGTGCTTGGCTCGGGCCCCGTCACCGTGGAAACGGCGCAAGAGGGGCTCCGCCGCCTCGAAATAGACTGCATGGGGCTCGAGCGCCTCGACCGCGACATACTCCGCATGATCATCGAGCGCTACGCGGGCGGCCCGGTCGGCGCCGAGACCCTGGCGATCTCTATCGGCGAGTCAGTGGACACCCTCGAGGACTACTACGAGCCCTACCTTATCCAGGCCGGCTTCCTCCAGCGCAGCCCCCGCGGCCGCATGGTGACCGATCTGGCCTATCGTCACCTTAACCTCGAACGCTCCCGCGCCGCCGCGGAGGGGCTGTTCGGGTAAGGGGGCTGCCCGCCCTCCCCCTTTACACGACCCCTCCCCCCTGCGCTACCCTATCCCCATGCCAAAACCCTACAGGCGGCCGGTTTGCATGGCCTCCCCGGATGTCCGTGTGCCCCCGCCCCGCGTCTCGAAGGGGGCGCTGCTTTTCGTGCGAGTCGCGGCCAGGGCCTACCTGCGCTTCGCCCTCGGCATAGGGCGGGTCTCTGTGCGCGGCGAGGAGGCCCTCCTGCGGGTCTTCCAGAGCGCCCTTGCGGGGGAGGCCGGCGTCATCCTCGCGTTTCAGCATGCCTGCGGTGACGAACCGCAGATCCTCGGGTGGTACTTTTTTAACCGCCTCGCGCGCGCGGCACGGCGGGCGGGTGTGCGCCTCGCGCGCCGCCCCCGCGCCGTCTTCGTCTACGGCTACGAGGTCCTCCGCTGGGGGGGCGGCCTTTCCCGCTTCATCATGCCGCGGCTCGGGGCGCTCCCCATCTATCACTCGAAGGTGGACAGCGGGGGCATGGCGCGCATCTACGCGGCCCTGACCGAGGGCCTCTACCCGCTCGCGCTCGCGCCCGAGGGGCAGGTCTCGTACACCCAGGATGCGGTGCCCCGGCTCGAGCCGGGGGTGGTGCGCATCGGCTTCGGGGCGGCGGAGCGCCTCGAAAAAGCGGGGCGGGCGCGGGATGTCATCGTCGTGCCCATCGCGTTCCGTTACCGCTACGGCCGGGGCGCGGAGCGGGCCCTCGAGCGCCTCCTCGCCCGGGCCGAGCGCCTCGCGGGGCTCAAGCGGGCGCCGCGGGCCTCCTTCGCGGAGCGCGCCGAGCGCTGCCGCGAGGCCATGCTCCGCGCCAACGAGGCGCGTTACGGGCTTAAGGATGACGGGCAGCGCCCCTTCGCGGCCCGCGTGGATCGGGTCATTGACGCGGCTTTTTCCCGCGCCGAGGGCATACTCGGCTTCGCCGCGCGGGGCGATCACTTCAACCGTATGTACGAACTGCGGCAGCAGTGCTGGGATCGCGTCATCCTGCCCGGCGTCGAGACCCTCGAGGGCCTCCCGCCGCTCGAGCGCGCGCTCATGGACCTCCGCGCGGGCGAGGCCTGGCATGCGGGACGGCATCTGGAACTGGTGGACTTCGCCTGGTACTTCCGGGGGGACGTCCCGCCTGACGACGCGCCGCTTGAGCGCCGCATCGAGTACGCGCAGAACCTCTGGGACTTCGCCAACCGCGGCATGGGCGGGGCCTACGTAGACCGCCGCGCCGTCGTTCCCCGCCATGCACGGATCAGCGTGGGGCCCCCCATCACCCTAAGTGACCGCCTCGCTTCCTACAAGCGGGACAAGCGCGCGGCCGTCGATGCCGTCCTCGCGGAAATTAAGGCGGCGTACGAGCATCCCGAATGACAATAATGATGATAAAGCGCGCCGCGCTCTGCGCCGCATTGGGTATCGCTCTTGCGGCCTGCGGGGGGGCCGGGGAAGGAAAGCCCCTCCTCGCGCTCAGCATAGGGCCTCAGCGCTTTTTCGCGGACCGCATAAGCGGCGGCAGAGTCCCCACGCTCGTCCTGCTTAAGAGCGGCCAGGACGCGCACAGTTACGAGCCGGGGGTCCGGCAGTTGGCCGCCCTCGCCCGCGCGGGAGTCTGGGTAACAAGCGGGGCCGAGTTTGAAATCGCGCTGCGCCCCAAGGTCGAGGCCGCGTTCCCCGGCATCGTCATCATGGACGGCACTGAGGGGGTACCCCTGCGCTTCGTCGAGGAGCATCATCACCATGCGGATCAGGCGGCTTCGCAATCCAGCCCCACGGCCTCCGGCATCGAGGTTGACCGTCATGCCTGGCTCGGGCGTGAGGGGGCCCTCGCCCAGGCGCGGCAGATTCGCGCGGCGGCCATCCTGCTCGACTCAACCCTGTCGGATGAGTACACGAAAAACGCCAAGGCCCTCGAGGACGAGATTGCGGCGTCCTTCACCGTATTGAAGGGGCGCCTCGCGCCCCTGGCCGGCGCCACGGTCTACGTGTATCACCCCGCGTTCGGCTACTTTTTGGACACTTTCGGCATCCGGCAGGAAGCGGTCGAGGCCGGCGGCAAGGAACCGGGCCCCCGCGCGCTCTACCGCCTTATGACGCAGGCCCGCGGCGAGGGCGTCAAGACCCTCTTCGTGCAGGCGCAGTTCCCCGCGGCCCCCGCCCGCACCCTCGCCGAGGCCCTCGGCGGCGCCGTAATCCCCCTCGACCCCCTCGCCGAGGACTGGCTCGCCAACATCCGCCTGATGGGGGAGGCGCTGTGGGGAGTGGGGAGTAGGGAGTGATGCGGGGGCGGGGGTGCTCTGCGAGAGGGGGCTGCGTGGTTCGTGTTGGGACTCGGGACTTGGGAATTGGGACTTGGGTCTACTCTGAAAAGTCAAGAATTCAAGAATTTCACCGCGAATTACACGAATTATGCGAATGAACGCGAATTTGAGCCCACTCCGAAAACAAGGAATCTTTAAAACAGCCACAGATACACACAGATTTTCACCAATTAAAGACACGATTAGTAATAAAAAATCTGTGACGCAACGAAGTTGCGCTATCTGTGTAAATCTGTGGATAAATTCCTAATCCTGACTTTTCGGAATAGACTCGACTTGGGAGTGATGCGAGGACGCGGGGGTGCTCTGCGAGAGGGGGCTGCGTGGTGTGCGGGGGGGAGTGATGCGGGAGCGGGGGGATGGCTTCTTTCGTGCCCCCCCCTGGCCCCCCCAGAGGGGAGGAGCAAGGCACTACTCCCCCGCTCCCCATGCACCTCGCGACCCTCGCTCGCTTGCGCTCCGCCCCCGCATCACTCCCCCCCACTCCCCACTCCCTATTCCCTACTCCCCCACTCCCCAGAAAAAACCTCTTGCAAAATGGCGGGAAATACACTATAATGTAATATACCGGTATTCTATCGAGGTGATTACAATGAAGATCACCCACGCCTCCGCGTTATTTGCGGTATTGTCACTGGCCGCTGTTACGGCGGCCGGCCTTGCGGCCTGCAAGAACACAGTCGTTTCTCCGCGTCCCGGTTCGCCTGCGGGTGCCCGCGCG
>JAISTO010000151.1 GCA_031272575.1 Treponema sp.
GAGAAGGTGAGTGTCTCCTCCCCCACCTTGCGGCTCTGCACCACTTCCTTGCCCCGCCTGACCTCGAGCGTGCCCGCGGCAAGCACCGTCACGCGGACGCTGCCCGTGTCGATCACCTCTTCCTGCACTTTGGGCCCCTTTGCCGCGGACTGCGAACTCACCTGCACCTCAGGCGCCGCGGCCGTGCTCTTCTGCACGGGGGCGGCGGGCTTGCCAAGGTAGGCCGTCTTGAAAAACTGGTCGTGAATCGCGGGCACCTGCTTGCCCCCACTCGCTTCCGCTGTATCGCGGCCCGCATCGCGCAGCATATCCATCACCGCCACACCGGGCTTCTTTAGGTTGTTCAACAAGTGCGTCGTGAACAGCCCGTTCCGCCCCGTACCGTCAATCGCCGCCTGCCCCGCGCTCGCCGCATACACGATGATATTGGGCGCGGTCTTCCCGGACTGCCCAACACCTTCCACCACGAGTCCCCGATTCCCGCTCCGATTCCATCCAAACGGGTTGTCTCGGCACGCGTCGATCACCACCACATTCAACGCGTTCCCAGAGTCATTTATCGTATCCAACACCCATTGCATCCGCAGTGTGTCGTACGGCAAATCAGACTCGGTTTGTATGTCAGCATCCACCGGAATAAGGTAGTTGTTCCCATCGGACTGCACACCGTGGCCCGCGTAGTAAAAAAAGCCGTACGCCTCTTTCGCTTGCGCAAGATTCTGTCTGAACTGCCTCACACGCTCACGCATCTGCCGCAGCGTGGCGTTGGTGAGGGTGTCCACCGTGAAGCCCAGGTCACGAAGCGCCGCGCTCATGTCATTGGCGTCGTTCACCGGATTGTTCAGTTTGGTAATGCCGGTGTAAGCGGCATTACCAATGACGAGCGCGTACTTCTGCTGCGAGTACGCCTGCAGCAGGGGCAGCGCGAAAAGCGCCGCGCAGAGCAAGGCGCGGAGCGCTGCGCGAGGCGCTGTGTTTTGCCGTTGTGTCATGGTTGTCTCCTTGGGGGTAAGTATAGCGCATTGCGGGGGAAATGGGAAGGGGGCGCTTGGGGAGTAGGGGGCGCGAAGCGCTTGGGGAGTAGGGAGTAGGGAGTAGGGAGTAGGGAGTAGGGAGTAGGGAGTAGGGAGTAGGGAGTAGGGGCAGATCGTCACTCCGCGCGTTAAGCGCCCCGTCACTCCGCGCCTTGAGCGCGGAGTCTCCTTGCGGGTAGATTCCGCGGTCGCGCCGCGGACTGACGACCGGTCGAGCCGCGGAATCCCCCCCCCGCATCACGCACAAGTCCCAAGTCCCGAGTCCCAATTCCCAATATAAGCGCTGCATGACCTGCTCTTCCCAGTATATCACTTCCTCTGCCTCCGCTTCGGGATCGACGATTCCGGCAGCCCGCATACGGCGGGCGCGTTCCTCCCAGGTCATGCCGTTGACGGGGCGCCAGTTGATGAATTCTTCGGGGGGCCATCTCTCGCATCCCGGGGCAAAGCAGCGCTACAGGCTACTGGCCGCCGCCGGCTGCTGGATGTGGAGCGCCTCGGAGAGCGTCTTCCGGGAAAGGCCCCGGGCGCTGCGGAGGCCGTTGAGGGGCATCTCGGCCAGAGCCTGCTTATAGAGCCGGTCGCTCTCGGCCCTGGCGGCGGGGCTCATTTTGTTTCTCAGTTCTGAAAACTTATGGGTACTCATTTCTCCTCCCTGGTTTCTTTAAGATACTGGTCGTAAATTTTGTCAGCGAGAGGCACAAATTCATTGTAGAACCTGTCGTTCCCGGTTTTATCGCCGCCGATCAATAGGATGGCGGTACGCCGGGGATCAAAGGCATAAAATGTCCGCAGCGGATGCCCCTGAGCCTGGGTTCGCAGTTCTCGCATACCGGTATGCCGTGAGGACCGGACCCCGCTGCTGTGGGGATAGCCTAAATTCGGCCCCGCCCCCTCCAAAAGCCTGACCGATGAATCGACCGCCCCCTGCTGGGCATCATTCAGCGTCTCCCACCACTCGTTAAACTCGTCGGTGTACTCGATTTCCCAGACCATGATCGCATTATATTCCCTTTGGGGAATACAGTCAATCCCTCGGGGGGGAGAGGGGTGCGTCGGGGCAAGGCATGCCTTGCCCGTACGAACGAGTCGGCTTCCTGGGAGCGCCAGCTTCCAGCCGGCAGGGGGGGCAGACTCCGCGCTTAACGCGCGGAGTGACGGTGATGCCCCTTTCCGCAAAAAAAGCCCGGCGGCGTCAGGGCGGCAGCCGCGCGTTAGCCCTGTGCCCCAATGCGCACGAGACGGGTGAGGCCGTTCGTGCCGACAGGTTCAAGGCGCCAGCCGTGTTTGGCAAGGTCGGCATCCATCCACTGGCGGTAACCTTCCGGGTTGCCTTCAAAACGCTTGTAGATAGCTTCCGCTTCGGCCTGGCGGTTCCGCACATCCCGCATAATCTCGTTATGCTCTTCATCTAATATATCGGTATACCTGCTCATAGGTTCCCCCTTGCAATGATTTCCATCATGGTTCTCGGCGTTTCGAGTTCCGGCGTCCAGAGACCATGCTTTTCATTATAAGCCCGCGCCTTCGTATGCGCTACAGGACCCAAATGCGTACAATTCCATGTTAATAGATAATCAATTCGGCGTCTCACGCACACCGCCAAGTGGGTACAATCGGCCTTTGCCCGCTCAGGGATGTCCAAAAGCCGCTGATACACTGCCGCGAGTTCCCTGTCTTCGCTGGTTACCGGAAAGTTCGTAATACCGGCGAGTAATTCGCTCCGCCGCTGTGCCGCATCCGGGTCGCCCCGGCTGCATTCAAGGTGTACCGCCTCGCTGGTACACAACTGGAACCGGCGCCGCTCATCCTCCCAAAACGCCCTGGTGACAAGTTGGTCAGCCAGGTACACCACATCCCGGCTGTCCCGCGCGGTGGCGTAACTGGGGATGGTGGTTTCGATGTAAAGCGTTTTCTTTTCTTTGCCCATACCGTTATTCTACCGTGAACCACGAAGAATATTCAAGCGGCGCGGTGCGGGACCGCGGCGGAGCACCGACCACAGGCGTCAGTCCGCGGCTATGCTCTTTGGCAAACGAAAGCCTATTCGCGATAGTTCGGTAATGATTGCGTCAAGGTCATCGACAATGCCGTGTTTTTCCGCAAGATTCAGCAGGCCGAGTGTACACCCTTGAGGATTTCCCCTGCCTCATGTTGAAAGACCGATACGTTGTATTTTCCCAGCATCTCTATGAACGCACGTTTTGAAAGGCCGGCGATTTGGGCGGCATATCCCATAGAAGCGCGGCCATCTTCATACAGTTTTGACGCAAGGCTCATTTTTACATCGAACTCGGTCGCGTCAACCTGATGCGGAATATTAAGTGTTAGTTCCATACCTATCCCTCTGGTATGCAGCATAGCCTAACTACATGGCTTGTGTCAAGGGGGCGGGGTAGGAAGGAGTGAGGGGTGAGTAGGACATAGGACGGAGAAATAGGGATAGACTAAGTCCTAAGTCCTCGTTCCTCCCCCCCTTGACTCTTCCCCCGCTCTCCGCTAGACTTAACGCATGAAGAACGGGAAATGGCAAACCATTGCTGAAACATTCGGCAAAATATTTGTCGATCTTGGAAAACTTACCTTTGGCAGTTTTGTCTTGGGCATCATTCTCAAAGGCGAGATAGAAAAAAGCATCATTCTCGCAATAGGCTGGACAAGCACCGCGGTACTCATATTGCTGGGGGTACTGCTTATAACGGTCAGCAAGAAGGAGGACTCATGACTCTGTTATACTTTATCGGGCTCGTAACTATCGCGTTGGCGCTGCCCGCTTTTTTCGCGGTCTACATGGCCAACCGCCCCGAGAAAAAGGCCTAGCGCGCGGGAACCGTTATGGAAACACACAAGCGCAGCGCCACCTGCGGCGAGTTGGGGCCCGCGGACGCGGGCAGGCAGGTCACCCTCAACGGCTGGGTGCACCGCAAACGGGATCACGGGGGCATCACCTTCATCAACCTCCGCGACCGCTACGGCATAACGCAGTGCGTGGTAGACCCCGCGCGCTTCGGGGGCGCGGTCCCCGAGGCCCTGGCCGCCTGCGCCGCGGACCTGCGCGGTGAGTACTGCATCGCGGCGTCCGGCGTCGTGCGGCCCCGGCCGGACGGCATGGTGAACCCGGACATGGCCACCGGCGGCATCGAGGTCGCGGTGGACACCCTCACGGTCCTCAACCGGGCCGAGGTGCCGCCCTTCCCGGTCACCGAGGGGGAGAACCCGGCAAAAGAGGACCTGCGCCTCCGCTACCGCTACCTCGACCTCCGCTGCGGCGCCATGCAGCGCCGCATCGCGCTCCGCAGCGCGGTCACCCTGGCCGTGCGGAATCACCTCGCCTCCCAGGGCTTCCTCGAAATCGAGACCCCCACGTTCATCCGCTCGACCCCCGAAGGCGCGCGGGATTACCTCGTGCCCTCGCGCCTCTACCCCGGCTCCTTCTACGCGCTCCCCCAGTCACCCCAACTGTACAAGCAACTCCTCATGACATCCGGCTTCGACCGCTACTTCCAGATCGCGCGCTGTTACCGTGACGAGGACGCGCGGGGCGATCGCCAGCCCGAGTTCACCCAGATCGACATCGAGATGTCCTTCGTGTCCAAAGACGACATCCTCGCGCTCACCGAAGGCCTCATGGCGCGGGTCTTCCGCGACACCCTCGCCATCAGCCTCGACACCCCCTTCCCCCGCATCCCCTACGACGAGGCCATCGCCCGCTTCGGCACGGACAAGCCCGACCTCCGCTTCGGCATGGAACTGCAGACCTTCCCCTGGGCCGCGGCCGCCCCCTTCCCCGCATTCACCGAGGCCCTCGCCGCGGGCGGCGCCGTCACCGCACTCGTCGCCCCGGGCCTCGCGTCATACTCCCGCAAGCAGATCGAGGCCCTCGAGGCCGTCGCCAAAACCCGCAAAGCAAAGGCGCTCTATTGGGTAAAAGTAGTGAGGGGGGGAGCCCCCCCCCTCGCTCCGAACGGCGCGGGCATCCCCCCCTCCCCCGCCGCGCCGTTCTCCGCTCCCCCCCCCAGCGGGGGGCACCCTGTTTCCAATGTACCACAATGGCACGAAAATGCGCAAGCATTTTCGTCGCCCCCCGCAACGCCCCCCGCCTCGTTTGAGGGGGGCGTTGCCAAATTCCTCCAGGACCAGGCGCCCGCCATCATCGCGGGCCTCCACGCCGCGCCGGACGACCTCATCCTCATCTGCGCCGAAAGCGACCCCAGGACCGCGCGCGCCGCGCTTGGGGCCGTCCGCTCACAGTTGGGCTCCGACCTGCACCTCTGCGACCCCCGCGTCTTCGCCTTCGCGTGGATAGTGGACTTCCCCCTCTTCGAGTACAACGCGGAGGAACAGCGCTGGGAGGCAGCCCATCACCTTTTTTCGTACCCGCAGGAGCGCTACCATGCGACGCTCGAAAGCGACCCCGGGGCCGTCAAAGGCGACCTCTACGATCTCGTCCTCAACGGCTATGAACTCGCGTCCGGGTCTATCCGTATACACGATCCGGAACTC
Source organism: Treponema sp. (assembly GCA_031272575.1). Classification (GTDB taxonomy): domain Bacteria; phylum Spirochaetota; class Spirochaetia; order Treponematales; family Breznakiellaceae; genus JAISTO01. Next base: position 5,538 of record JAISTO010000151.1, read on the forward strand.
CAGAAGCGGGTCTTCGCGGTGGCAGGGATAGGCCCGGAGGAGGCGGAGGCGCGTTTCGGCTTTTTGACCAACGCGTTCCGTTACGGCGCGCCCCCCCACGGGGGCATAGCCCCGGGCCTCGACCGGCTCGTCATGCTCATGGCCGGCGAAAAATCGATCAAAGAGGTGATCGCCTTCCCCAAGAACTCGTTCGCCGCAAGCCCCCTCGACGACTGCCCCGCCCCCGTCGACCCCCATCAACTCGCCGAGTTGGGCATCACCGTAACGACATCCCCTTCTGAGGGGGCACTCAAGTCCCAAATCCCAAACACCGGAGGGGGCACTCAAGTCCCAATTCCCAATTCCCAAGTCCCAAACACCGGGGGAGGTTCCCCTACCCAATGAGGGCATTTCTCGACCTCTTCTTGACTTTCCTCAAAATCGGCGCGTCCACCTTCGGGGGGGGCTATGCCATGCTGCCCGTCATCGAGCGGGAACTGATCCGCAGGAAGGGCTGGCTCACGCTCCCTGAGGTGCTGGACTACTACACGATAGCCCAGGTCACCCCCGGGGTAATCGCAGTCAACGTGTCCACCTTCGTAGGACACAAGCGCAAGGGCGCGCTCGGGGGCCTCGTCGCCACGCTGGGCTTCGTGCTGCCGGGGGTCTGCCTCGTGCTTGCCGTCTCGCTCGGCCTGCGGCGCTTCGCCGACTATGCCGTGGTACGGCACGCGTTCGCGGGCATCCGCATCGCGGTGGGGGCGCTCGTGCTGGACACCGGGGTCAAACTGGTGCGCGGGGTCTTTAGCGACCCCGGCAGCGTCATCCTCTGCGCCGCGGCCTTCTGCCTCTCCGCCATCCTCGGCGCCTCTCCCGTGCTCGTCATCGCGGCCGCGGGGGTCGCGGGCTTCTTCCTCTACCGGACCAGGCCCCCCGCCCCCCCTCCGGAGGCCCCGTGAATCTGCTCCTCATCTTCGCCCAGTTCTGCAAGATCGGCGTCTTCGCGGTGGGGGGCGGCCTCGCCACCCTGCCCTTCCTCTTCGAGATGGCGGCGTGGGACGCGGCGTGGGACGCTTCGCTAAGCCCCGAGCAGATCGGCAACTTCCTCGCCATCGCGAACGCGGCCCCCGGCGCCCTGGGGGTGAACACCGCGGCCCAGACCGGCTTCGCGCTCGGCGGCGTCGCGGGCGGCTTCCTCGCGGCCGCGGGCCTCATCTTCCCGGCCATCATCATCATCACCATTATTGCAAAGGTCTTCGAGGCCTTCCGCGCCAACCGCATCGTCAGCGCCGTCTTCGCGGGCCTCCGCCCCGCGGCCGCGGGCCTCCTCTGCGCGGCCGGCCTGGTCACATGGAAACTGTCCCTCTACAACCCGGCCTTCAGCGTCTGGTACCAGGCCCTCCGCTGGCGTGAATGCCTCCTCTTCGCCGCGCTCTTTGCCGGCATCCGGGCCTTCAAACTGCACCCGATCGTGTACATCGCCTGCGCCGCCGCCGCCGGAGCGGCGCTGCGCCTGTAGGGAGGCAAACGCATAGATATGTCTACTGGGCAGGGGGCGGCTTTAGGCCGCGTCATTTTCCCCGGCCGCCCCCCTGCGAGTAAGCCCCCTTCGCGCAAGGCACGCATGACGTGCTGCTTATGGCAGGTGGCGGAGAGACAGCGGCTTCATGGGCAGGGGGCGGACGGGGAAAATGATTGGTAGGCTGAAAGAAGGGCTAATGCACGAGAGACAGGGAATAACTCGAAGTAACATCGCACCTCTCTATGCGCATGGCATTTGGGGCAAAAAAAGACAAAACCCCAAAAAAGGTGACAGTACCGAACAGAGCGGCAGAAGCACGCAGGAATAATGTGGTACCTGTGACCGAGACCATGCAGCGCAAGGTTTTGGCTTCTTTTTGCCTCAAGAGCCGGCTTTAGGCCGCGTCATTTTCCCTGCTCGCCCCCTGCCCCGCAGAAGGGGTCTCTCCGCCGCCGTACGAAGAGGCCAGCGCGGCTGCGCTGCCGCTACCCCTCTTGACTCTTTTTTT
>JAISTO010000027.1 GCA_031272575.1 Treponema sp.
CGGTAGTCCGCGCAACTTACGCGCCAGACGCACCCCACTCCCCACTAGCCACTCCCTACTCCCCCACGATATCGACGCATAGTCAGAAATATAACCGATAGTCAGAATGATGAGCGGAAAGCGTCCCCACGGGGAGCATGTGGACTGTTTGTGCTGATAGTTAAGCCGAAAAAACGTTACCTTTTTTGCGTAACGGGGGGGGGGGGCAGAGAGGGTTTCTCTATTGGGATACGAGGCTTGGGACTGGGGACCTGGGCGCGATGCGGGCGCTGGCGCCGCGTCAAAAGCACGAAGTGCAGCCGCACTGTGTGCGGCCGCACTTCGTGCGGGGCGAGAAAGCGCGGGGGGATCACTTAAAAAGTGACCGCCAGTGTCCAGCGAGACAAAAGCCATCAAGAAAACCCTCCTGTTGAGGCTGTTCAAAAACGCGATAGCGTTTTTGAACAGCCTTTGGAGTATAGCGGAATGCGAGAAAATGTGTCAAGAGGGGTAGGAAGGGAGGGCAGCAATTCTCATTTGAGCCCCCTCCGAAAACAAGGAATCTTTAAAACAGTCCACAGATACACACAGATAGCGCAACTTCGTTGCGTCACAGAATGCGCAATCATATTGCGTCACCAATTAAAGACACGATTAGTAATAAGAAATCTGTGTTTATCTGTGTAAATCTGTGGATAAATTTTAAGAGTAATATTCGCGTAAATTCGTATAAATTAGCGTAATTCGCGTTTACTTTCTTAAAATTCCTTGTTTTCGGAGTGGACTCAATTCCCAAGTCCCACAGGCATCAGCAGACCTTAGTCCCTTGCCCCTTCGAGGGGATTCTCCGCCCGCCCCCTGCCCCGCGAGAGGGGCTCTCTCCACCGCCGTACGACCAGAGGCAGCGCGGCTGCGCTGCCGCCCTCCCTCTTCACTCTTTCCCCCCAAATCCGCTATACTAAAACCCCCATGTTCATTAGCGATCTGAAGGCGGACAGTATGCTTTACTGCCTCCGGCTGCACGTGCCCTCCGGCCCTGCGCCGAGGCCCCTCCTCGCGGTGGAGGCCCCGCGGCTCCCGTCCTCGTGCAGCCTCGTCACCGCGCAGGACGTGCCCGGCGCCAACCTCTGCCCGGGCGTGGAGGCGCCGGTGCTCTCAGGCAGCGTCGCCGCGTACGCGGGGGAGACGGCCGCGCTCCTCGTGGGGCCTGACCCCGGGCAGTTGGAGCGCCTCGCGGCAGCCTGCACGGTCCGCATGGGCCCCCCGCTGGAGCCCCTCTTCGCGGCAGCAGGCCATCCCGCGCCGGCCAGTGTCACCCTGCGGCCCCCAAACGCGGCCGTGTCCGCGTCCGCGGCCGTGTCCGCGTCCGCGGCCGCGCCCGCGGCCCCCGGGAAAAAAGCCCCCCGCGCCGCCGCCAAACCCGCGCCCGAGGCCGCGCCCGCATCCGGGACGCCCACTGTCATCCAGAACACGTTCCGCATCGCCTCTTGCGAGGCCTGGGCCCCCGAGCCCGCGGGCGCGCTTGCGATACAGGCGGGGGGCATCTGGGTCGTGCACACGCCGACCCTCTGGCCCGCGCTCGTGCAGCGGGCGGTCGGGGCGGCGCTCGGCATAGACCCGCGGCAGGTGCGGGTCTGCGCCCTCGATCCAGGCCCCCTCCCGGACAGCCGCCTCTGGTATCCCGCGCTCCTCGCGGCCCAGGCCGCGCTCGCGGCCTACTGCGCCGGCCGCCCCGTCAAACTGCTGCCCACCCGGGAAGAGGAGTACCTCTGGGGCCCGCACCCCGCGGGCGCTCAGATCTGCATCGCCACCCGCACGGCAGCGGGGGGCAAAGTCCTGGGGAGCGAAATCACCGTCAGGGCGGACAGCGCGGGCGGGGGCTTCATAGGCCAGGAACTGCTCGACCGGCTCTGCCTCGCCAGCATGGGGGCCTACCAGCGGCAAGGCGCCGTCATTAACGGCGCCTGCGCGGGCGCGGGCAGCCCCCCCGCCGACCTCCCCCCGGGCGCGGGCCTGGCCCCGGGCTTCTTCGCCGCGGAGCGCCAGGCTGACATCCTCGCGGAGGCGGCCGGCGCCGACCCCGCCGACTGGCGCAGGGAACGATTCCTCGAAAAGGGCGGCGCCCTCGCCCCGGGCCTCATCCCCAAAGAAGGCTTGCGCCCCGCGGCCGTCCTCGACGCGGCCCTCGAGATGAGCACCTATCCCCGCAAGTGGGCGGCTTACGAACTGCTCAGAAAAGCAGGCAGGGGCCGCCCCGAGCCCGCCTGCCTCAGCGAGGAACTGCGCGGCATCGGCGCGGCGGCCGCGTTTCAGGGCAGCGGGCTCCTTCACGCGGACTCAGGCGCCCTCATCGAGGTCACCCTGGAAAAAGACGGGGGCCTCGTTATCCGCACCGGCGGTATCTTCACCCCGCCGGAAAAACTCCGCCTCTGGAAGGCCCTCGCCGTCGAGATACTCGGCGTCGACCCCGCGCTCGTCCGCATCGAAACCGCGCCCCTCCCGGCCGCCCCGCCGGCGCTCTCCGCGTTCTCCGCCGCGCTCGCCGCCTCCCGTCTCGTCACGCAGGCCTGCCTCGCCATCCGCAAGCAGCGTTTCCGCGACCCCCTGCCGATCACCGTACGCAAAAAAACGCGTATCGATAAGGCGGCTATGTGGACGGTGGACGGTGGACGGTTCATGGTGACAAATCCGGATATAAAGGGGGGGACGGTTACCATACCGGGTACCGCAAATGAGGAGCGCCCTGTCCGTCCCCCCCTGGCGCGCACTTCGTTACGCGCTACCCCCCCAGAGCAGCCGCGTCAGGCGGCCAACCTGGGCGATGCGGGGGCCTTCAGCCGCTTGGGATGGGGCGCCTGCGTCGTGGAAGTGAGGCTCGAACCCTCGTCGTGGGAGCCCCGCGTGCGGGGCGTATGGCTTGCGGTGGACGGCGGGCGCATCCTCGACGGCGCGGCTGCGGAGCGCAGCCTCCGCCGGAACACGGCGCTCGCCCTCGCCTGGGCCTCGCGGGAGCAGCCCTGGCCTGCCGCCGGCGCCGCCGGCGGCGTCTCGTGGCCCTTCGCCTCGCGCTGGGGGCTCCCCGCCGCGGAGGATGCCCCCCCCATCGATATCCGCTTCGTCGATGCGGACGCCGCGGAGCCCCGCGGCATCGGCGACCTCCCCTGGAACTGCGTCCCCGCGGCCTACGCGCAGGCCCTCTCCCAGGCCGCCGATCACCCCTTCCTGAACCTCCCCGTCACCCCCCGCGAGGTCTGGGAGGCCCTCAAAGCCAAATCCCCGGAGGAAGCGCCATGACCGTCAACTTTATCCTGAACGGGGATGACATCGTCGTCCGCACCGCGCCGGAGCGCCGGCTTATCGACATACTCCGTGACGACTTCGGGCTCCTCGCCGCGAAGCCGGGCTGCAGGGCCGGGCTCTGCGGGGCCTGCACGGTCTTTCTCGATGGGCACCTCGTGAACGCGTGCCTGGTACCGGCCTTCCGTCTCGGAGGCCGCGAGGTAATCACCCTCGAGGGCTTCTCGCAGACCGACGAGTACACGGACATCGCGCACGGCTTCTCGCAGAGCGGCCTCGACACCTGCGGCTTCTGCGACGCCGGCAAGATCCTCAGCGCCGAGGCGCTCCTCGCGCGGAACCTCCGCCCCTCCAAAGAGGAGGCCCTCGCCGCGTTCCGCGGCGTCCGCTGCGCCTGCACCGACCCCGACAGCCTCGCCGCCGCGGTCCTCGCCGCCGCCGACATCCGGCGAAGGAGGCTCTATGGACGCGGTTAATCCCGTCAGTGTGAACCAGGTCTTTTCCCCGTCAACCTATACGGAACTGTTTGGGGCCTGGGAGCGGTTCCCCGCGGCCGCGCTCTATGCGGGGGGCAGCGCGCTCCTGCATAACCAGGGGGGCATCGTTCCCCGCCTGCCGCAGACGATCATCACCCTTGACAAAATAGAGGACCTGCGCCGCATAAGCCGCACCGAGCGCTACCTCGAAGTGGGGGCCGCGGTCACCTTAAACGAGATACTCGCGCTCGGCAAGGTGACGCCGGATATCCTCGTGCGCTGCATCGATAGCCTTATCGCCCCCCCGCTGTGGAACGTGGTGACCCTTGGGGGCGGGCTTTGCATTGACGGGGGCCTGCCGGCGGACCTCGCCGTGCCCCTCGCGGCGCTCGAGTCCCTCTACGAACTGCGCGGCCAGGGCGGCGTCCGCTGGGTGGCGGCGTCGCGGTTCGCGGGGCTTTCCCCGGACGCCCCCCGCGAACTCCTCACCCGCGTCCGTATCCCCATCGAGCAGTGGGACTACTCACTCGCCGCGAAACTCGCCCCCGCCGGCGCCGCGGCGCCGGGCGGTCTCGCGGTCTTTTTGGCCAGGGCCCAAAAAGACACCCTTGTCGACCTCCGCATACTCTACGGCTGCAAGTCTATCATTCGTGACAAAAACAGCGAGTCCGAACTTACGGGCAAACATCTCCCCCTGGACCGCAGGGACACCTTCCAGTTCCAGGCCCGCTGGAAAGCCTTCCTGTCCGGCCTGGACAACGCGCTCTTTGGCGCCAGCGTATCCGAGGGCGCCTTTGCAAAGGCCCGGCTGCTCGCGTTTATCGCGGGCGGGGTGGAGAGTTTGACCTGAGTTGCTCCCGCATCCTGCGGAAAAACGCTTCCCCCGCGGCGGCGTCCTCTTCGGGGCTTGCCTCCGCCTTCTCGTGGTACTCGACGAGGCGCGGGGGAATTTCGGCCAGGAAGGGCGAGGGCGCACTCACGATAGTCTCCCTGTTGCGCTTGCGCTGCTGGCAGCTCGTGATCAGCAGTTTGTCCCGCGCGCGGGTAATCGCCACGTAGAAGAGGCGGCGCTCCTCCTCGACGCTGCCGTCGTTAGCGCCGGGGGCGCCGCCCTCGGCCGCAGCCTCGGCGTCCGCCACGGTGCGGCGGTGCGGCATAATCCCGTCCTCGGCCCCGGCGATACACACGACCGGAAACTCGAGCCCCTTGCTGGCGTGTACCGTCATTAAGTTGACGGCCCCCTTCTGCGAGTCGTCCTCGCCGTCGTTCCGCGTGATCAAACTTATCCGGTTGAGCCAGGCGTAGAGGCCCGTCTCGGAGGTGTCCGGGTCCTTTTCCCAGCGGTCGATCATATCCAGAAACATCTCGATGTTGCCGAATTTCCAACGGGCGACTTTGTCATTTTTGCTGTGCTCCGTAACGAGATGGCCCCAGTAGTCGATGCCGTCCACGAGCGCGCGCACTTTTTCCGCAAGGTTTTTCCGGCTCCGCATGGACTCTCTCGCGTTTTCAATAAGGGTGATAAACTCGTCGATATCGGCGGCGCCGCTTTTCGCCTCCTGCATGAGGAGCGCCTGGCCGTGATCTGCCGCAAGCCGGAAGCGCTCGAGGCTGGTCCAGAGGCTCTCGCGGTTTTTGCGGGACAGTTCCCCCAGTCTCTCGATCGCGGCCTTGCCTATGCCGCGGCGCGGCGTGTTGATGATCCGCAGCAGGTTCACGTCATCCTGCGGGTTCGCGATGACGCGGAGATACGACACAATATCCTTTATTTCCTTGCGCCCGAAGAAACTCATGCCGCCGGACACGCGGTAGGGAATATCCGCGGCAAGGAAGGCCTCTTCTATCGCCGTGGTCTGATTGTTCGTCCGCACGAGTACGCCGAACGCGTCGTAGTGCAGGCGCTCCTCGTAGCGGAGGCGCTTTATCTGCTCCGCGATAAAGTTCGCCTCGTCCGTCTCGTCAAGGGGATAGAACAGTTCGATGGGCTTGCCGGTGCCCTGGCCGGACCAGAGGCGCTTTTCTTTGCGGTTCGTGTTGTGAGATATGACTCCGTTCGCGGCTTCGAGTATCGTGTTGGTCGAGCGGTAGTTCTGCTCGAGTTTGATTTCCACGGTGCCGGGAAAATCTTTTTCAAACGAGGAGAGATTCTCGTAACTCGCGCCCCGCCATGAGTAGATTGATTGATCGTCATCGCCGACGACGCAGACATTCGGCGAGGGGGGGGGAGGGGAGGGGGGGGGCTCCCCGCCCCAGGCAAGCGTTTTTAAGAGGCGGTACTGAATCAGACTCGTATCCTGAAATTCATCTACCAGAATGTAACGGTATCTTTCGTGCTGTTTTCGGAGTACGTCCGGCGCCTCGCGGAAAAGCGTGAGGGGGAGCGCGAGGAGGTCGTCGAAGTCCACCGCGTTGTACACTTTAAGGGTATGCTGATAGGTCTTGTAGACCGGCTCCCACTCCGAAGCGGCGCAGTCGCTTCCCGCCCCCCCCCAGTGCCGGCGCCCGATCTTCACGTCCGAAAAAAGTTGCCCAATCTTGAACAGGTCTACCCCCTCCGTGGAGATGCGGCATTCGCGCAGGCTCTCACGGATGGCCTCGTTCCTATCGGTCTCGTCGTAAATGGAGAAATTTTTTCGATAGCCAAGACGTTCTATTTCCTCGCGGAGTACTTGCACGCCGAAGGCATGGAAGGTGCTGATCGTGAGGTTGGAGAGTTTTTTCCCGGTGAGTGTTTTGACGCGGGTCTCCATCTCCCGCGCGGCCTTGTTCGTAAAGGTGAGCGCGAGGATCGCGTGCTGGGGAACCCCCCGCTCGAGCATATTCGCGATGCGGTAGGTGATGACGCGGGTCTTGCCCGAGCCCGCGCCGGCGATGATCAGTACCGGCCCCTCAAGCGTACGCACCGCGCGCAGTTGGGGGCCGTTCAGCGCCGCTTCCAGATCGAGAGACGCCATTTACGCTCCGGCAAGGAAGCGCGCGAGGGCTCTCCCCGCTTTGCCGCGGTGACTTAGGCGGTTCTTTTCCGCCTCCGCCAGTTGCGCGACCGTGCAGCCCTGCTCCGGCAGGTAGAGGATAGGGTCGTATCCGAAGCCGCCTTCCCCCGCGGCCTCTTCTACGCGGGAGACGAGGCGGCCGCGCAGGGTCTCCTGCGCAGCCGCCATGCGGTACTCGTCCCTAAGCAGCACCATCGCGCAGACGAAAAAGGCGCTGCGATCCGGCGCGTCCCCCACTTCGGCAAGGAGGCGGCGGTTCCGCTCCGCGCTTGCAAGCGTCTCCCCCGGCGCGGCGGTCTTGCCCGGCCCCGCATAGCGCGCGGAGAAAATGCCGGGCCGCCCCCCCAGGGCCGCGACGCAGAGCCCCGAGTCGTCCGCGATAACCGGCTCCCGTATGCCCCGCTCGCGGAGCGCCGCGAGGAGCGCGCGCGCTTTCAGAAGCGCGTTCTCCAGAAACGTGCTCCCTGTTTCCGCAGGGCAAAACCCCGCGATACCGGCGTCTTGCGGCGTTTTGAGGGAAAAGCCCGCGAAGATCGCGGCGAGTTCCGCGCGCTTATGGGCATTGTTCGTGGCAAGCCAAAGGGTCATGGGGGTAGTATGCGCGAGCGGGGGAGGGGAGTCAAGGGGGGGACGCTCAAGGCGCGGAGTGACGGAACCGTCCCCTCCACGTCTACTCCCCCCTACTTCACACAGAACGCCGGAGCCACCCCGGATACATCCAGGGCAGCTGTTCTGGAGACCCCGGCCGCGGCGCCGCTCTCTGCTGTAGCGCAGAAACCAAAAGGATCCGGCACCGAAGCGACGCTATACTGACCGAAGTTGATTCTGTCGATCTTGGGACTGCCTCGCCACCACACCGCGGCGGCATTGTCGACGGTGTACTTTATCCGCCGCGTATCGGTTGTGTAGTATTCCAGCCGCGCCTGCTTTTCCGC